>JAWUYR010000015.1:0-11576 GCA_034110705.1 Gammaproteobacteria bacterium
AACCGCTGAAAGCATCTAAGCGGGAAGCCCCCCTCAAGATTAGATCTCCCTGAACCTTTAAGGTTCCTCAAGGTTCTCCCTGAACCTTTAAGGTTCCTCAAGGTCCGTCGAAGACTACGACGTTGATAGGCTGGGTGTGTAAGCACTGTGAGGTGTTGAGCTAACCAGTACTAATTGACCGTGAGGCTTGATCATATAATTTTAAATGGTCTTGCAACTCAAATAATGATGATATTTTTCAGTATTTACCAAAATTGGGTCACTTGTTAAGAGCCAAGTGACCAGCCAGTTTGTCTGGCGGCAATAGCAAGAGTGAACCACCTGATCCCATCTCGAACTCAGAAGTGAAACCTCTTCGCGCCAATGATAGTGTGGGGTCTCCCCATGTGAAAGTAGGTCACTGCCAGGCATTTTATTGTGAAACCCCGAAGCTGTATTGCAGCTTTGGGGTTTTTTTATGGGAAATCCATACTGGGAAGTTAAGGTTTCTCTAGAAAACCGATCTGTCGATTGTCTTACATGCCTTTGACTAGCCACCGACTCTAAAGTGATCGCTGAAAAGTTAATTCGAGAGAATTTAAATGTGAACATGTTAATCACCACCGGCTGGATGATAGTCGCGTTTTTACTGTTATCTGATCGAGCGCGCATCGTATGTAAATCCGCTTATTGGCAAGTAAAATAAAGTTACGATTTTTGATTTACGCCATCTTGTATTTAAATAGCCAAGTGGATTCCTATCAGGTCAAGTGATTAATTGTAAGTATAACTAAAAGTCATTTAGGGGTATTCAAGGCTATCTTTATAGGGCATAATATCTGGCCTTCGTATAATAGAAATGAAAGAGGAATCCTTGAAAATGAAGAATTTTAAACGTGTGAGTGTTGTTATATTAGCTGGGTCTTTATTGCTTACTGGTTGTAACCAGGGTGGTGGTAAAGCCGGTACGGTTGATATGATGAAATTAATGCAATCGCCTGAGTTGAAAACCATCAGCCAATCAATGATGACTCAAGACAAAAGTGCGCAAACAGAGTTAAAAGCCGCTTATGATGCTATGCAGGCTGCGAATAGTGCTGCACAAAAAGCGAAAGGTTCTAGCTCTGCTCAAGCCCAAGCTAAAGCTGCTCAAGCGAAGTTTAGCGGAATGATGGCATCTTTCCAAAAACAACAACAGTCGCAACAAGCTGAACTTAAAACTGATGTGACAGTGGCTATTGAAACAGTTGCTAAATCAAAAGGTTTGTCAGTAGTTTATGTTAAACAAGCTGTACTTTATGGTAACGATGAAGACGTCACAAAAGATGTTATCACTCAGTTACAAAATGCTAAGAAATAATATTTCTTAGCTGTAAAAGCCCGCATTATGCGGGCTTTTTTTTAATGGAAAATATGTCAAAATTTATTAATTCTTACCCTATTTTGGCTATTGCCATTTTATTAATGGTTGTAGTTATTAACCTAGATATTGCTGTTGTTAACTTAGCGGTACCTACTATTGCGAGCCGTTTTCATAGCAATATGGCAACTATCCAATGGGTGCTGAATGCTTATAATATTATGGGTGCAGTTGCGCTAGTCTTTGGTGGGCGTTTCAGTGATTTATTCGGTAACAAAGTCGTTTTCTTTATTGGTGTGAGCTGTTTTACTCTGGCTTCTTTAGGCTGCGCACTGTCAATAAATAGTGGGATGCTAATTAGTTTTCGCTTTCTTCAAGGGGTAGGAATGGGAATTGCTTTTCCTTTATGTGCAGTGATTATGTTCACTGTATTTCCAGAAGATAAAAAGGCTCTTGCGGTGGGTTTAATCACGGGAGCGGCAGGAATTACACAAGCATTAGGGCCAAGTTTAGGTGGGATATTGTTGCAAGTGTTAGGTTGGCACTGGATTTTTTACTTGAATATTCCTTTTGGTATGGTTTCTATTATTATGCTAGCTATTTTTTATCGACCACAATTAATAACCAAAAAAGAAAGTATTGATTATATTGGGGGCACTTTGTTAATTCTTTGCCTTCTTTCTGGTCTGTATGCTTTTATTCATTTAGCGAAAACACTCTCAATAACCCCTTCATTTTTTTACTTTATTAGTATTAGCATCGCTTCTTTCTTCTTATTATTTTGGCGTGAGAGGAAGTTTCAACATCCTTTTATTGATTTTAAATTATTTGCTAATTCTGGTTATCGTTTAATTATCGAGATTCGCTTTATTGTCAATATATTGTTCTTTGGCATTTTATTTATTATGCCGCTTTATTTCCAAACGGTACTTGGTTATACGCCATTTCAGTCGGGCTTGATTTTATTTAGTTTCACGATCTTCTTAGCGGTTCTCTCACCTTTTATCGGTAATTTCTATCAAAAGTATGGTCCGATTAAATTGCTTTCCATCGGTTTAGCACTTTTCTGTATTGGATTAATAATTTTCAGTTTTCTTAGTCCCCATTTAGTTGTGCTCATAATTGGCTTAGCTATACTCGGCATTGCTGTTGCAATGCTTATCGCTCCTTGCAGTACTTATGCAATGAGCATAGTGGAGAGGTCGCAATTGGGAATGGCAACTGGCTTGTATTACTCTATTTCCTTTATTGCGACATCTTTTGGTGTTGCTGTTACTGGTGTGCTAATCGCGTTAATTAGCTCACATTACTTGCAACAACATATTTCGTTAAATACATTAACGCCTGATCTACGGAATCATTTACTCAATATGTCACATGGCTTATACGGCGCTAAGAAGTTTTTAACATCACAACAACTGCAACTTGCCATAATGAGTTTCTTGTATAGTTTTCGTATAGTTATGTTTGTTTTTTTAGGAGTTGCTATATTCGGTCTATTGCTTGTTTTACGCTTGTTTCAACTTCAAAGGGGTAAAACTATTCTATAGAATAGTTCTAGAAGCATAGGGGGTATTCGATTCTAGCTAGATAAGCTGATATAAAAAGGGCCCATGAAGGGCCCCTTTAAGACTTGAGTTCTATTTTTTCTAAATCTAAAGTTTAGCTAGGCTCTCCACTTTTGTCATCTTCACGCTCATCGATGAAGATGACGTGATAACCAAATTGTGTTTGGACAGGTTTTGTGTAAAGACCTAATTTTTCATTAAAAATCACTTGATCAAATTCAGGCACCATTTGTCCATTCTGAAAACTTCCTAGATCACCACCTTGTTGTCCAGAAGGGCACTTTGAGTTTTCTTGAGCTAAAACCGAAAATTCCGCTCCTTCTTTTAGCTGATTAATAAGATCATTACATTCTTCCTCGGTTTCAACGAGTATGTGTTTTGCGCGGGCTGTAGCCATGTTGTTTCTCCTAAAATTAGTATGTAAGTATAGACTAGGTTTGATAAATTGCTAGTCGCTATGGAAGAGATTTTTTCGCCATAATTTATTGGCTCGCTCGATGTTAAATGTGTCAATTTTATTCACATAATGTTGGCAATAATAAAGTGAAAACTGGTCGACTAAATGTTGGCCAACATAAGTATCGACAGTTTTAAGAAAATGACAGTGAATAAACTGTCCTGCATAATCACCATTATGAAAGCCTTTTTTCCAGCGATAAGGGACCACAACAATACCATAAGAAAATTCATCTGGCTTACCATACCAGAATTGAAACGGTGAGACTTTTTTATATTGAGCTACTTGGATTGGATAATGTGCATACCAGCCAATACGACTCGCCAATGACCAGTTTGGTACAAATAGCATAGGTTGTCTATGGGGATATTCTTGTTTTAAAAGCTGTACTTCTTGTCGGGCTGCTATGCCAGCATTTTGCCAGCCATATAAGTCTAGGAAAGGATCTTGTCCTAAAGGTAAGTTTAACCAATGAAAGAAAGCTTGACTATAAACAATACCAAAAATTAGAATTGAATAAGAGAAGGAAAAAAAGATTAGAATTTTAACGCTGATTCGAGACCAATTTGTAAACACGAAGTAACTAATTAAAGGGATAATGCTAAGCCAAGCTAAGGCTGTCCAGTGTGGTAAGCCGACAGTAATACCATTACTATAAAAAAAAATGGCAAACATGGGTAGGCTAAAACAGAAAAGTAAACTTATTTCTGGTCGTTTACGTCTTGGCCATTGATTGATAGTTGCCATAATGGCTAAGATATAAATTGCGGGTGAATAAACGAAAACTTGAACTAATTGACTACGAATAAGTTTTAATATTGACCATGAGCTTCCTGAAAATATATGGTTAGATTGATAGTGAAAGGAAGCCCAATGATGGACAATGTTCCAGTAAACAATTGGAGTACAGAATAGTAAAGCGATTATAGCGGTTAACCATAATTTTAGATTAAGAAACATTTTCCTATCTTGGAAAAGAATAAAAAGAAATACAGCAAGAGCGACGAAGCTTGCACTGTATTCAGATAAGGCAGAGAGCCCTAATAAAATACCCCAATAAATAAACTGATAGACGGATCGTTTATGTAAAACGACCACGTGATAAGTCTGTAATAGCGTTAATGAGCCAAAGAAAAGTAGTAACACTTGTGGTAAGAATATTATACCCAGTAAATTTAATACGATAGCCGATTGTGCTAAAGCCACCGTAAAAAAAGCTAACCACGCTGATTTATCTTTAAATAGCTTTCGTGTTATACGATATAATACAATTGACCATGCAACGTTAAAAAATATGGCCCAAAAGCGTAAGGCTAAATTACTTTTGCTCACTAATAAAACAAGCGACTGTAACCAGCCAACCAAAGGAGGGTGATCAAAATAGCTCCAGTCTAGATGGACTCCATAGAGAACATAGTGTGCACCATCGGCGGATAAACCTAGCATTGCACCTGCAGCAATATGCAGGCATGCACTCATAGATAGTAAGAGGATTGTGGCGGATAATGGAGTTAGTTTCATTAGTTTCATGATTAACTCGGTAAGTTACGTAGCCATTGTAAAAAATGACTTTTACTATTCGATAATCGATGTTGCTGTAACCATTTTTTGTAAAGTGTTATTTCGACTTTCTCTGTGCTTCTTGGATCCAGAGCAAGAAATCGGAAAGTGGTTTGTCGCTCTGCCGCCGTTAAGGGCTTGTTAGTTAATAAAATAATTGCCATGGCTGAAGCTAGACCCGTTCGATCTGCACCATGCCAACAATGCACTAAAACGGGTTTTGGACTTGTTTCTAAAAGCTTCACCAATGCCAACATATGTTGCTTGCTGTTTGTTTTCATTGCTCTTAAATGTAAATCATAGTGCTTTATATTAGTTTGTTGAGTTGCGGCAATTTCTTGATGATACCAATTACTACGATTCGCACTCCCGCGTAAGTTAATGACACTTTTTATATGATTCTTTTTGATATAGTAAAGAAATTCACGCTTATTCAATTGGGCGCTACGATATACTTTACCGGGAATAACCGTATGAAAATTTGGATAAAGAGCAAGAAAACCACCAACAGTTAGATAGGTGGCAACAAGAGTTGCTAATGTATAGAATATTCGTCGTAAGATTTTCAACATAGCAGGATCATAACATATACGTTTAATATCTTGAATAGCAGATTAAAGGAACAAGTAAGCTACTAAGCAGGTTAAGAATGTTAATGGAACCCCGAGCTTGAAGAATGCCCAAAAACTAATAGTAATACCACGCCGTTTGGCTTGGCCAACGACGATTAAATTCGCAACTGAGCCAAGTATCGTCAGATTGCCTGCCAAAGTGCTCATTACGGCTAATAAAATAGCAAAGTGTTGTGGGTGTGCAAAGTTTAAAATAACGGGCTTAAATAATAATGCAGCAGGTACATTAGAGACGGTGTTACTTAAAATAATAGAAGCGATGGTAATCGTAAATTTTGGCATATGTTGAATGAGGGCCGATTGCCCAATATGCCATTGATGTAATACGTTATGCTCAACATTTCCGACAATTACAAATAAACTAATGAAAAGTAACAGTAGCGGCCAATCAATCAAGCGATAAATATATTTTGGTGGTGTTTTGCCAAATAACATTATAGCGGCTCCACATAAGGCCACAGTGCTGAGTGGAATAGGTGTTAAAAATAAAATAATGACGGCAAGAGCGACAAGTACTGATTTATAAAACAGAGCTTTATTCTCAATAACAAAGTTATCGGCCCTTTCGACTTGTTGTTCTATGGTCGCATGTAAATCTTTTCGGTAAAACCAAAATATTAGAACAAAATCTATCACTAAACCAATGAGCGCAATTGGTGCAGCCTTTAGTATGAAGTGTATATAAGGTATCTGCGCGTAACCTGCAATTAATATATTTTGTGGGTTGCCGGTAATCGTGGCGGCAGAACCAATATTGGCGGCAGTACCTACACCTAATAAATACGGTATTGAGGGCAGATGTCGTTTATGGCAAATATGTAAGATTAAGGGAGTCATTGCGATGCAAATCACGTCGTTGATGAAAAATGCTGATAGCACTCCCGATAAAATAATAGTAAAGATTAGTAAGCTAATTGGATGCACGCAACGTTTGTTAATCCAATAAATGGCAAGTTTTATAAAGCCACTAATATCTAAATAAGCAACAATGACCATCATTGCAAATAATAAACAAATGACTGAGTAATCAATATGCAGACTAGCCGCTTGTAATGTCATTGGTGTGAAAATTAACATTGCTAGGGCACCAATAAAAGCGATTTCCGCTCGATCGATTTTTAATTTAGGGATGCCGCCAAACGCGAGGCCAATGTAACTTATCAAAAAAATTGCTAGAGTAATGATTTGTTGATCAGCCACTAAGAAATCTTCCGTACGCGTTTAAAGAAAAAGTGAAACCCAATGCTTGTCATCGCATTGCAAAACTTTAGTATTCGCTCATCTTTGTGCCTATTAGGAGTTATACCGCGAGTGAATCCAATGGTGGAATGGTATTTCTTGTCTGGGTTATACTCATCAATCGTCAGCAAAGTAGCATCAGATTGCCTAAGTTCATGGCTCTGAACAGGAATATTAGCAAATCGCTTCTTTAAAAAGACATGGGGAAATGACAATGTTTGGGTGGCAGAATTCATTTTTTTGTTGAAAGGCTCCATCAGTCTCAGTAAAATTTGCTAAATGAGGCACCATTGGGCCTCATTTTTACTATTAATTGGTTGTATTTTATCAGAAAATTGACTAAAATCGCGCTTCTTATGCAGGATAACAATTAACATGTTATTCATTCTTTAGGCCGGTGTAGCTCAGTTGGTAGAGCAGCTGATTTGTAATCAGCGGGTCGTGGGTTCAACTCCTGTCACCGGCTCCATTTATTCTCATAAATACGCTACTAATGTCTACGAGGACTAAGCATGAATAAGTCGATTCCATTAATAATTAGTTTAAGTATGGTTATGTTATTGGCGAGTTGTTCGAAAAACACCCCGCATCAGCAACACTTTATGAAAATTTGTACCGCCTATATGCAAGAAGCAAAAATACTTAAGCAAAAAATTGAAAAGATCAAACAAGATAATAGCAAGGATCCAATGGATGCATTGCAAAAATCAGTCGCCGTTGGCGAAGAGTATCAGAGTAAGATCGAAAAGCCTTATGGTGTATGGCAAACGGCTTGTTTTACGAATCTTCCTAAAGACGTGGCACCAAATTGTTCTTCTTTGGTTAAGTATGTACAACAACCAAAATGTGCTACTGCAACGGAAAGTACTTTTAAAGTAGAGTTTCCAGGTTAACTTAATTGTCGCATTAAACTGATGCCGGCAAAATAGGTCGTGCCGTGTTCAATAATGGGGCTTGCCAGTGGTTCATTTGCAAAGTTTTTTGCTGAAAAAATACCGCTTAAACTCCAGTTTTTAGCAAACATCCAAATCGGAGTGATGGTGTAGGAAACATTTTGCCAACCGGCATGGGTTTTATAAAGAGGTAGCCCACTTGCTTCGGATTCGGCTGTATCAATACCGAACAAAGCTCGCATATACTGCGCATCGTCATAACGGGCACTCATACCAAAATTAATGAAAAATTGCCGACTTAACGGCAAAAAGAAACCAATGCTAGGGGAGTAATAACCACTACCTTGTAGTGAACCAATTGCTCGATACATACTCAAACCAAAACTAAAAAGAGAAATGCGATATTTAGCAAAGACACCACCCTGATAGGTGTCATTGGTATCCTTGAGGCCCATAAAGCGCTCACTACGCTCATTATTACCACCAAAATTATAGCGTAAGCTGCTGCCTAATGTAAATTTCTTCGAGTTTATGAAATTAATCCCTATACCTTAATAAGCATTTACAAAGAAGGATTTTTTATATTTAATATCAATGTTGGGTACAACTAAGCCTCGGTATTTATCGGCACCTTGATATTTTGGGAGTGTTAACGACATTATACCGACTGAAATTTTCCATGGAGATTGGGAAGATGAATCTACTGCTGCAGATATATTAAAAGTATATAAAAGAGCTAATAAAAAAATAGGGATAGACCAAAACGTTTTCATTTTATTTTTTCTAATACCTTTGCGTCATTAATCGATAATGTTCCTAAGGAAACAATAATTTTGAATGCTTGATCAACGCTCATATCTAATTCTCTTGCTTTCTCTTTTGGTACCATAACTAAAAAACCGGAAGTGGGATTAGGGGTTGTTGGAATAAAAGCAGCTAACATCTCTTTTTGATCGGCTGCCTTATTTAACTGCTCAGAAGCTTCACTGGTTTGTAGGGCAATACTCCATAAACCTTCCCGCGGATATTCAATCAATAACACTTTATGAAATGACTTGCCATCTGATGACATGATTGTATTTAATACTTGTTTAATAGTATTGTACAAAGGGCCAATTATAGGAACACGTTTTAAGATAATATCTAGCCAAAGCATAATTTGCCGGCCAAGAAAGTTAGTTACCAAAATACCAGTAAGTAGCACAATAATAACAGCAAGGATGATCCCTAGTCCGGGAATATGTATCCCCAAAAGTGTGTCTGGTTGATATTTCACAGGAATAATGGTGATTAACTGATCAAATAGGTTCACTAAAAATTTAATGATCCAAACCGTTGCGATAATGGGAAGCCAAACTAGAATGCCAGCAAAAATAAATTTTTTAATCATAGCAATAAATTAGCATGCTTTTGTCTAGAGTACAAGGTGATGTAGCCTTGGTTCAAGATGGAGTGTTTTATATGCCAGTAATGTCGATCTCAAAGCTATGGAGCAAGTTAACGACATCAGGGAAACTAAATTTAGCTTCGGTGACGTTGTTTTCTACTGGGTTAATATTATAATTAACGGCTTCTCTAAAATCGGCGGCTTGTAATTTAGTATGCATGAATTCACTATTTGCAAAATCAGTTCCAGTAAAATTCGATTGGGCTAAATCACCGCCTCTAAAATCAACATGCTGCGCTTTGCAATTGAGTAGAGATAACTCGGTAAGTTTCAATTCATAAAAGTTAGAGTAACTAATATCACAGTCATTAAAAAAGATCAGGCTAGTTAGAGCAATACTCGGCCAATGTGCTTGAGCCCAATTGATGCCGGTCATTTTGCAAGTGTTAAATGCCACCTCATTAAATGAAGTACTCTTAATGTTCATTAAACTTAAGTCACAATGGGTAAACGTGCAGTCAATGAATTTGCATTGGTGAAAAGTGGTTTCTTTGAATTGGCAATCAACAAACTTGCAGTCCTCAAAATTAAGTTGTTCTTGTATCTTGTGGTTGAGATTAAGGGCAATGAATGATTGGTCGTAATGTTCTGAAGAGTTTTGCAAAGTATGTTCGTTTTTGTTGCCCATAAGTCCTTTTTTATCATATCGTAATATTCAGACAAAAAGAAAGGGCTTTTTACAGCCCTTAACACTCATCCCCTACAACATCCTTGTTGTGAAACCATCCTGGTGTTGGTGAGCCTGCGTTAAGTATACGTTATGCTAAAAAATACACTACTAGTTATTTCCCTATAAAACAATAAGTTAGATTGAAATCAAGATATAGTGATTTAACTGGATGTAAAATACTATTTGTAGTTTTTTGATCTCAGGAATGGCTTTTTTTTTGAACAGTTTTTAAGTTCGCACTGTTTTAAAACTTGTCTATGGGGCAAAACTAATCTGCTAGGAGCTCGTTACGCTGGATGCTTGTAGTAATGCGTTTATATTGAAGGGTTGCTTGCTTCTCAAGCCTAATCGCTTGTATGGGATTAAGTGGTAGGTGATCACGGTTATCGTATTTAGTGAAGTGAATGGTGATTAGATGAATGCCAGGAATTTTGTGATAGGTAATGTGCAAATCACCTAACATTTTCGTCGTATCATCCATAAAGATAATATACGTAAACTGGCGTTGCTTGTTGTTGGTGTAACCAAGTTGTTTTTGTAGGCACTCGAGCCCAAGTCCTTTATTTTGTCCTGATAAATATAAAATACCATTACGATAGGCAGTAGGGTGGCGGAATAGTATTTTGCCTTGACCACAGATTAAAGACTTATCTAAATTAGGGCTTTGTGTAGCTGAATTTTTGATGCCGGTTTGCTTGAAGAGAAGAGTATTGGGTTTACCATTCGGTGTTATCCCATTGCGGAGTAATTGATGCTCGGTTACATCTGCATAGTTAGGACTGCGTGCGGTATTGACAATAATATGTATTCCAATATTGGCATAATGGTTTAAAACAACAGGAATGTTGGGGTCGGTTAAATCCATTTTTTTAAGCATGTATAGTAAATGCTGCGCGTGTAACAAGCCAGAAAAGTCATGTGAAACTTGCTCGGGACTTTTACTCTCTAATAATGATCTCTGCCAATTAAACCACGCAACTCCCCCCAAAAATTGGGGCATAGTGGTCAAGGTGTTGTCATCATCCAATACAATTAGATAGGTGTTTAGCTTCTTTAGTACCATATTTTTTTGTCGCTTGTTTTAGAGTGCGATTAACAATACTACTGAAACTGTATTGCCCGACATATTGTGTGACATCGTCATAGGCTGTGATGTAACTGAGGGAGGCAGGACTAGCTGAGCTGCTAGTGGCCAAGAAGCTAAGCGACAATGTTATTAACACTATTTTGCCTAAATTCATCTTTTATGCCCTTTCCACAATCCTTTAAGGCTATGCTAATTAATAAGTATAAAAATAGCAAGCTCGAATGTTCTCAAAGCTGCTTCAGTTTAATCAATGCATGTGAATGTGTTAGACTACGATAAGGTATCATTTACGGTTTTTTAGGATACCAAAAATAAACTGATAGTTACTTAGTTGGCCTTAGGGATGGAAGTACTTTTTGGTTACACCAATACAGGATTGTTTCGGCCAAATTTATAGTATGCACGAATAATAATAAATATTTCTTGACCGGGCAAAAAATTTATTTTTTTATGAGAATAACATTCTGAAGACACCTGCTGAACAACAGTTACAAAAACTTGGTTATAGCCAACAATTAAAGCGCAAATTAAATGTATGGCAACTAACTGCATTTGGTTTGAACTATATGGTGCCACTGTCACCTGCGATTTTTTTTGGTTTTGTCCTATTAAAGTCAGGTGGTTCTGTGGCTTTGCCTTTCATTCTCGCGGGTATTGCAGTGCTATTTACTGCGGCAAGTTATA
>JAWUYR010000016.1:0-14598 GCA_034110705.1 Gammaproteobacteria bacterium
CATCTGATAATGTGTGTGGGATATAGACGTAGTTAGCAGGGTAAAACATGGCTGTCGACATAAAGCGGTCAACGAATAACGCACCAGATTCTTTATCTACTTCGTATTTAACCGGTTGACTGTTGGCTGGAATTTCAATGACAACATTAAAATCGTTAGGTAAATCTTTTCCGGCAGGTACTTTGTTTAAGCTCATTTTTATTCCTTGGTTTGGTTAAATTTTATTGGGTTAAGCTACTTGTTGTGGCATGCAGTGAATACAATGATCACCACGTTTATAACTTGTTTTCACTTGGTCTGCAGCGGTCACAAATTCTTGACATTGCTCGCATTGAGTTAAGCCGGTTTCTTTGCAGTCGGGCGTTATTGCTGTGCGATGATCAAAGATAAAGCAACTACCTTTATAGTGTGCACCACCAATTTCTTGAAAATATTTTATGATACCGCCTTCTAACTGATACACCTCTTTGAAGCCTTTTTGCAGCAATAATGGTGAAGCTTTTTCACAGCGAATGCCACCGGTACAAAACATAACGACCGGCTTTTGTTTATCTGCATCACTTATCTTATCGGCCGCTGCACCAAAATCGCGGAAGTTATGAATATTCCAGTCAACCGCTTTTTCAAATGTACCTAACTCTATTTCATAATCATTACGTGTATCTAATAATATAAAATCACGATCTTCATCTAACCACAATTTCAACTCTTGGGCACTGATTTCAGGACCAGTGAAGCAAGCTGGCTTTATTCCCGTGTCCCCCATAGGCACAATTTCTTGTTTGACCTTAACCCGAAATCGTTCAAATGGGATAGTGGATGAGAACGTGTCCTTATAAACTAAATCAGCAAACTCTGGAATATTATTTAAACACTCACGGAAGGTTTTAATAGCAATAGCGTCGCCAGCCATCATTAAATTAATGCCTTCGGGTGCTAATAAAATTGTACCCAAAACTGCACAATCGGCCAAATCCGTATAAAGTTTTTCCTGTAACGCCTCTAAATCGGACAAATTGATGAATTTATAAGCGGCTATGTTGGTTATTGTTGTTTGCAAGGGTGTTTCTCTGTTTTTTAAGTAAACGATATTATATACTATAGACCTAATAAATAAAGAGACGCAAGTAATTATGCTTGTGACTCTTTTTTTGCTCATTCCATGATAGAAAGGTGTGCTATGAATCTAGGTATTCGGCTAAAACAAGCCCGTCTAAAAAAGAAACTTACGCAAGAAGAGTTGGCTGAAATCGTTGGTATTAAGCAACAAGCTGTACAACGAATTGAGGCCGGGAAAGTGCGGAGCACCAGCTATGTTGTGCAACTCGCCAAAGCCCTTAACGTCACTTCTGAATGGCTTGCTCTCGGGGAAGGTAGTGATACTGATGCACTCGATAATGATGAACAAACGGCAATGGCTAACACTAAGGCCTCTAGTAGCAACGCGCCATTACTAGAATGGGATGATATCAGTATAATTAATCATTCACCTGTAAGTTGCGAAACTACGAAAACAATTCCTGTTTTTAATATAAATAACGGTCAATGTTTCGCCTTAGAAATTCGCGATAACTCGATGACGACAACCGATGGCGGCCAAACCAGCTTCTTACGTGGCGACTTAGTCATTGCTGATGCCTTAGCACAACCACATCAAGGTGATTTTGTGTTAGCTAAGTTACCTGATTCATCACATGTTACCTTTCGTCAGTATATTTCCGACGATACGGGTGCGCATTTAAAGCCACTCAATGGCCAGTACAGTACTGTACGCGTTAATCCAGAAGTTAGAATTTGTGGTGTCATTATCGCCCGCTATAGTAGCTTTAAATAACCTGAAGAGTTCATGAAACTTTTACGAACCAATATTTATATTCAACAATCGCACTATGCTTTAGATATTTTAAGCTGGCTCGCGGGCTTAATTTTGCCTTTAGCTTTCGCACCACTTAACTTCTATTTAATTGCTTTTTTAGCACCCGGCCTATTCTTCTTATGTTTACTCGACGGCTCAATAAAGCGTGCTCTGTGGCGCGGCTGGCTATTTGGGTTTGGGTTTTATTTAACAGGCACCTCTTGGGTATTTGTCAGCATCCATGTCTTTGGACATACCAACTTTTTGGTTGCAGGCTTATTAACCGCGTTATGGGTCAGTGGATTAGGCTTATTGTTTTTAATTCAAGCTTATATTTTTGTACGCTTATTTCGTAGCAAAAATATTTGGACTAGCTGTCTTGGTTTTGCGGCTTTATGGGTATTGATTGAATGGTTCCGCACTTGGTTTTTAACTGGCTTTCCTTGGTTATTGTTAGGGAATAGTCAATTAACAAGCCCCTTAAAACATTTTGCCCCAATCATTAGTGTCTATGGTATTAGTTTTCTAGTCGTGCTTATTTCAACCTTGTTAGCCAATATCTTACGCCAAATAAAAAGTACCGTTACTTGTCTTATTCTTATCCTGCTAATCTTTGTTACCGGTGCCTGCTTGGGCCATTTTCACTGGACAAAACCTATTGGTAAACCACTGCAAGTATCATTAGTGCAAGGTGATATTGCACAAAGTATTAAATGGGATCCAAAACAGTTACAAGTGTCTTTGCAGCGCTACCAAAAACTAACTGAGCAACACTGGGCAACTTGGGTCGTATGGCCAGAGGGTGCGGTGCCAGATTTATATCGTAATCAAACAACCTACTTTGCTAATCTCAGAAAATTAGCCAAACAGCACAAAAGCACATTAACAACAGGTACCGTTATCGCAAACATGCAACAACGCGCACTTTATAATGGTTTGGTGACATTAGGTGACAATAAAGGTCTTTATTTAAAACGCCACTTAGTCCCATTTGGTGAATATTTACCGATGCAAAACCTTTTGCGTGGTGTAATCAGCTTCTTTAATATTCCGATGTCGAGCTTTTCTGCTGGAGCAGACAGGCAGCCCTTGCTAGCTGTAGGCCATATTAAAGTCGCGCCATTCTTATGTTATGAAATCGCTTATTTAAATTTAATGTTGCCCTCACTGCCACAAGCCAACTTATTGATGACAGCCAGCGATGACACTTGGTTTGGTAAATCATGGGCAGCAGCACAGCAATTACAAATGTCACAGATGCGCTCATTGGAATCTGGTCGCGCGCAAGCCGTAGTCGCCAATGATGGCTTTACGGCTTTAGTCAATGCTCAAGGCGAAATCACTAAAAGCCTACCGCGTTATCAAATTGGTGTTTTATCCGGAAAATTACAGCCCAGAGAAGGTGCTACACCACTGGTTACACTTGGCTGGCTCCCAGAATTTATGAGCTTATTATTGTTGTTACTTGCCAGTCTACTTCTAGGCTGGCGTAAGCGCTATTAACAGAACCACTATTGTTGTTTCAGCAACCATTGAAAAGAGCGACTTTACTCTTGATTATTCCGTGCAAAACACTATCCTATGCCACCTTACTTTGTGATATATAAATAAGCTGTGCTTTGGCAATACTCCTTAAAAACTGAGAGACTTTATGCAAGAACAATATGACTTCAATACCATCGAGTTAACGATGCAACAACACTGGCAAGATAAAAAAATTTTTAAGGCCAATGAAGATCTAAGCAAGGAGAAATTTTATTGTCTGTCCATGTTCCCTTACCCTAGTGGTCATTTGCATGTTGGTCATGTGCGTAACTATACGTTATCGGATGTGATTGCTCGTTACCAACGTTTGAAAGGCAAAAATGTATTGCAACCGATGGGTTGGGATGCATTTGGTTTACCGGCTGAAAACGCAGCGATTAAACATAACGTTCCACCGGCAGAATGGACTTATCAAAATATTGATTTAATGCGTGAACAATTCAAACGACTCGGCATGGGTTATGATTGGAGTCGTGAATTTGCGACATGTGATCCAGATTTTTATCGTTGGGAACAATGGTTGTTTGTTAAGCTGTATGAACAGGGCTTAGTCTATAAAAAAAATGCTGTGGTTAACTGGGATCCGGTAGACCAAACTGTTTTAGCCAATGAACAAGTCATTGATGGTCGTGGTTGGCGCTCCGGTGCTTTAGTTGAACGCAGGGAAATTCCACAGTTTTTCATTAAAATCACCGACTATGCCGATGAACTATTAGAAGACTTAGACAAGCTTGACGGCTGGCCTGAACAAGTAAAAACTATGCAACGCAATTGGATTGGTCGCTCTGAAGGTGTACAAGTAAAATTTACAGTTGAAAATAACCCACTAGTCGCCGAAGTCTTTACTACACGCCCAGATACATTATTAGGGGTCAGTTATTTAGCCATTGCACCGCAACATCCATTAGCGTTACAAGCAGCAGAACATAATCCAGAACTGAAGCAGTTTATTGCTGAGTGTCGTAATATCGAAGTCTCAGAAGCCGCTTTAGCAACTATCGATAAAAAAGGTGTCGATACTGGCTTGAAGGCCATCCACCCTATCACTGGTGACTTATTACCTATTTGGGCTGCAAACTTTGTAGTGGCCGATTATGGCTCTGGTGCTATTATGTCAGTACCGGCACATGATCAACGTGACTGGGAATTTGCTGAGCAATATGATTTACCGCGTAAAGTAGTTATTCAAAGTGAACCAGAATGGGATTACAGTAATGGTGCGTTTAAAGAACATGGCAGCTTAATTAATTCCGGTGATTTTAATGGTTTAGGCTTTAGTGCCGCTTTTGACGCCATTACCAATGCTTTAACCAATACAAGCAAAGGTGAACGTAAAATAAATTATCGCCTGCGTGACTGGGGCGTATCACGCCAACGCTATTGGGGCACTCCTATCCCAATCATTTATTGTGACGATTGCGGCACTGTACCCGTGCCAGAACAAGACCTGCCTGTCATCTTGCCTGAAAAAGTAGACTTTACCGGCGCGCAATCTCCATTAAAAATGATGCCTAGTTTTTACAATGTCGATTGCCCAACCTGCGGCAAAGCAGCAACTCGCGAAATAGATACCTTTGATACTTTTATGGAATCATCTTGGTATTTCACACGCTTTGCCTGTAATGACCAAAACAATAGCATGTTAGACGATCGCGCTAAATATTGGACTCCTGTCGATCAATACATCGGGGGTATTGAACACGCTATCTTACATTTGCTCTACGCCCGTTTCTTTTTTAAAGTGTTACGTGACCAAGGCTTAGTCAATACTAGCGAGCCTTTCACTCGTCTACTCACTCAAGGCATGGTGCTAAAAGACGGCAGTAAAATGTCAAAATCAAAAGGTAATACCGTTAACCCTAAAGAATTAATTGAGCGATATGGGGCCGATACCTTACGATTATTTTCGATCTTCACAGCACCTCCTGAGCAGTCTCTGGAATGGTCTGATACAGGCGTTGAAGGCGCGCATCGTTATTTAAAACGCCTTTGGACATTTTGCTTTAAACACCAAGAAGCTATTAAAACTATCAATAGCAGTGAACGACCATATATCGAATGGAAAGAACAAAATGCTGAACTGCAACAATTTCGCCGCCAATTATATTTAGTATTACAACAGGCAAATCATGATATGGAACGCTTACAATTAAATACCATTGTCTCTGGCTGTATGAAATTACTTAATTTAATGAATGATGTTAGTGCTTACAACACGGCTCATCATGATAATAATATCCCCTTCGCTAGCCAACCTGGGATGCGTTTATTAAACAAAATTTTAGTGGTTCTATTACGCATGCTTTGGCCTATCGCGCCGCATATCAGTGAGCAAATCTGGCGTGACTTAAAATGTGAAGGTGAACTGCATAACATTCATTGGCCTAAATTAGCCAGTGATGCCTTGGCCGTAGAGAACATGGAATTAATAGTTCAGGTCAATGGTAAAATGCGTGCTAAAATTCAAGTGGCCAATGGTAGTGATGAAGAATCTATCATCAATGACGTCTTACAAGATGAAAACGTAATGCGATTTACCGATGGTAAAACAGTGCGTAAAACTATTTATGTACCAAACAAACTAGTTAATATTGTGGTGGGTAGTTAAATTGTTCAATAAATTGAAACAGTGTCGGGTTGCTTTTGTGCTAGTCTTTTTAATCGCTAGCTTATCCTCTTGTGGTTTTCATTTACGCGGGCATATAAAAGTACCGACCGCACTACAGCGAGTATTTATTCAAAGTAAAACACCTTACAATGAATTTGAGCAAGCTTTAACGCGCAATTTACGCTCGTACAATATAACTGTCGTTAATTCTGCCGACAAGGCCACTACTGTTATTAATATTATTAGTAGTAAGATCACACAAAGCGCAGGCGCCGCGAGTGCCGATTTGCAGACTCGACAATATAGCTTGCGTTATAATATTAGCTTCCAATTATTAGCACCCAATCAAGATATCATTTTACCGAATCTACAAGCATACTCGACCACTACTTTCACTGCGCAACTTTCTCAGATGGTAGCCTCTAGTAGCACGCCTGAAGAATATAAAACATCATTAGAGAATGAGGTCGTTTTCCGCATGATTAACTTGTTACTGTCTCAAGATAGTCAACAAACGATTCAGCAATATTTTGCTAAACAGCCACGTCAATAATGAAAATCAACTTAAATCAATTAAAGAAAAATTTACAGAACGGATTGCAACCTCTGTATATCATTACAGGAGACGAACCTTTATTAATAGATGAGACATGCCAATACCTAAGAAAGGTGGCTAAAAAAAATGATTTTAATGAGCGCCAATCCTATACGGTTACTGGCCGTTTCAAATGGGATGCTGTCTTTAGTGAAAGCCAAGCGTTGTCATTATTTAGCGAGAAAAAGATTATCGAACTGCACATCCCAACAGGAAAACCCGGCCGGGATGGTGCTGCACAACTAGTAGAACTTAGCTCCGCATTAAATCAAGATACCATGCTTATTATCACGCTGCCTAAGTTAACCATGAGTAGTCAAAAAGCAAAATGGTTTCAAAACCTAGAAAAAAATGGCACTGTTATTGAGATTCGCGCGATCAGACAAACCGAGTTACCACAGTGGCTAGCCAAGCGGTTAGGACGATATGACTTACAAGTCAGTCCAGCAGGTTTGCAACTAATTGCCAATTATTGTGAAGGTAATTTACTAGCAGCCAAGCAAGCGGTTGAACGTTTATCATTACTGTCTTCTTCTGGCGAGATTACGCTCGAAGATATTCAAGCAAGCTTAAGTGATAATAGTCATTATGACGTGTACCAATTACTTGATTGTATATTGCAGCAAGATAGCCAGCGAAGTATGGTAGTTTTTAAAAGTCTAAAAGCAAGTAATACTGAAGCGAGCTTAATGCTGTGGGTCTTAAGTAAAGAATTACGTTTATTAATGCAGTTAAGTACAGCGTTGGCGACACACCAGCCTTTAAATACACTATGGCGACAATACGGTGTTTGGCAACAGCGGCAACCACTATTACAAAAGCATTTAAAATCTTTTTCATTAGCCCATTATCAACAGTTAACAAGCATAGCCCATCAGGCGGACTGCGCACTTAAGGGTATGAGTTCACATTCGATTTGGGATGTATTGCAAAATTTAGTATTAAGCATGAGCTCTCCTAAATTATTGAGTACATTCACCAACATGAGGTTAGCGGCATGATTGGTATTTATGGTGGCAGTTTTGACCCCATTCACAATGGTCATTTACGAATGGCTGTGACGGTGCAGGAAAGCTTAGATTTAAGTCAACTGAAATTTATCCCGTGTAGACAACATGCCTTACAAAAAACATTCCATGCATCGTCTAAACATCGCCTGGCCATGCTTCAACTCGCTATAGCTGGACGATCTCATTTTAGCATTGACAGTATCGAGATTGACAACCCAAAGATTTCTTATACACTTGAGACACTTAAGGCGTTAAAACAAAAACATCCAGAAGAAACATTAGTGCTAATATTAGGGCTAGATGCTTTTTTAAGTCTGCCCCAATGGTTTAAGTGGAAAGAATTATTAGACTATAGCTCGATTATAGTCACTACGCGTCCTGGCTATGAGTTACCGAACAGCGGAGTGTTAATTGATTATTTACATGAGCATCTCTTTGCTACGAGTAAGGAGCTACTACATGCAGATAGACACGGCATTTATATGCTGCCGGCGCCATTGTTAAACATTTCATCTCACTATATTCGTGATGAAATTCAAATGAATCATAGTGCAACTTATTTATTACCAGAAAATGTGATTAACTATATTAAACAAGAAAATTTATATTGAAATGAGGAAATACTTTTGAGTAAAACAGTCAATACAAGTAAACAATTACAAGAAATCGTCGTAACGGCACTTGAAGATTTGAAAGGCTTAGATATTAAGGTCATCCCTGTGGGCAAATTAACCTCCATTACTGACTACATGATAGTGTGCACTGGTACATCTGATAGACATGTGAAAGCCCTGGCCAATAACGTCATAAATGATGTCAAAACGAATAATGGCAAAGCAAAAAGTGAAGGTGAAGAAAGTGGCGAATGGATTTTGATCGATGCAGGCGACGTCGTTGTGCATGTGATGCTACCTCAAACTCGTGACTTCTATAATCTAGAAGGTTTATGGGAAAATAATGCAGCTTAAGATCTTAGCTGTCGGCAGACGAATGCCCAACTGGGTAAACGATGCTGTCTCTGAGTATCAAAAACGTTTTGCTGCGCCTTTTAGCCTTAGCCTCATAGAAATTAATACGGAAAAGCGCAGTAAAATATCTTCGATCCCAGCGTTGATGACAAAAGAAGGTGAAAACCTGCTTAATCATATTGATAACACCGACTATGTTGTCGTCTTAGATGAAAACGGTCAGCAATGGTCCACTAAGCAATTAGCAAGTAAAATGCATCAATGGCATGATGAGAGTCTAACAGTCTGTTTTATCATTGGTGGCCCCGATGGTCTTGCCGATAATATTAGACAAAAGGCTACGAAAACCTGGTCACTAGGCAAGCTGATTTTACCTCACCCCTTAGTCCGTGTTGTCCTCATAGAACAACTGTACCGCGCTATCTCTATCATCAATAATCACCCGTATCATCGTGATTGAATTAGCCTAGCTGCTATGTAACAATACCGCATGCCAAGACGTGAAGTATTTCAAGACCAACCCCGCCTAAAACGCCTTTTTCGAAAGCGTTTAGCTGTTATTGTTTTTTTTGTATTGATTTTGGCTCTTATTCTCTTGGGTCGATTATTCTACCTGCAGGTTCTACAACACCCTTATTATAAAACCTTATCACAAGATAATAGCATCAGCCTAGTTCCAACCCCACCAACACGAGGTTTAATTTATGACCGAAATGGGGTTATCTTAGCAGAAAACTTACCTGCCTATAGTTTAGAAATCACCCCTGACAAAGTCAAAAATTTAAGTAAAACCATTACCGCATTAGGCAGCATCATTTCTTTATCCGACGAAGATAAAAGTTTATTTTATAAAGAATTGCGCCGTAAACGTTCTTTTGATCAATTGCCAATCAAAATGAAACTAACACCATTAGAGGTCGCCAAGTTTTCTGTCAACCGATATCGTTTCCCTGGCGTCCATATTGTCGCCGGCCTAATACGTCATTATCCTTTTGCCAATGACTTAGTTTCGGTCTTGGGTTATGTTGGCCGAATTAATGAACGCGATTTAAAAACAGTTGATGAAAGCAATTATGCAGCAACCAACTATATTGGCAAAGTAGGGATAGAGAAATATTTTGAAAATGTTTTACATGGCACCGTAGGTTATCGACAAATTGAAATTGATGCCAGTGGTCGCGAAGTACGAACACTAAGTCACACACCTGCAATTGCCGGTAATGATATTTACTTAACCATTGATAGTGGCTTACAAGAAGCGGCATTAAGCGCAATGAAAGGTGATCGCGGTGCCTTAGTCGCTATCCAGCCTAGCAGTGGTCAAGTACTCGCCATGGTCTCGACGCCAGCTTATGACCCCAATCTTTTCGTCCGAGGAATCAGCACCAAAGACTATCAAGCGCTGCATGATTCAAAAGAACAGCCTTTATTTAACCGTGCTATTCGAGGTCAATTTCCTTTTGCTTCAACTATTAAAGTCTTTCTCGCTTTGGAGCTACTCAACGGAAACTTCACTACGGCTGACTATACAATTTTTGATCCGGGATATTACCGCATTAACAAACATAGTCGCATTTTTCATGATGAAGCTAAACATGGTTTCGTCGATTTAGAAAAAGCCATTGAGGTTTCTTGTGATACTTATTTTTATATAATGTCATTGAAAATGGGGATCACCCCAATCGATAATATTCTTACCAAGTTCGGCTTTGGACAATATACCCATATTCAGATGAATGAAGAGTTACCCGGATTAGTCGCGACTCCAAAATGGAAGATGAAGACACAACGCGAGAGATGGTACCCCGGAGATACTTTGAATAGCAGTATTGGTCAAGGCTCGATGTTAACAACCCCGTTGCGACTTGCCAGCGCAACCGCTACGTTATCAGAAAGAGGTGTACGCTATCAACCAACTCTACTACTACGTCAAGTAACACCTAATAGTGAAGTATTAAATAGCCCATCGGTAAAAGTAGGTACCATAAAACTAAAAGCTTCCGCCTGGCAACATGTGATTAATGGCATGATCAAAGTGATTAAAGGCAAACATGGTACCGCGTGGCGCTTTGGACGTGATGCGTCTTATTCCGTCGCAGCAAAAACAGGAACGGCACAGGTCTACAGTTTACGTGGACAAAAATATGTTTTAGCCAACGTTCCACTACATTTACGTGATAACTCTATGTTTATTGCATTTGCTCGTGTAAAAAATCCGAAGATAGCAATTGCAGTCGCTATCCAAAACAAACCCAATGCTCCTGTAGTTGCCCGCAAAGTACTTGATTACTATTTATTGAAACAGCAACACCTTTCTTTGGCAGATAAAGAAAAAATTCCAGCACACATGCAACACAGTACATTTACTTTTGAAAAAATGGCTTTAGGAGGTTTGAATGCAGGATAGTAATTTTTTGCAACGTCTGAACTCACAACGCAAACAACAAAGAAAAGGTATCTGGCAGTTTCTACATTTAGATCCACAATTACTCATCGCCTTAACCATGATCATCGCCTTTGGCTTAGTCATATTCACTAGCGCCTCAAATGATAATCATGCAATGGTCTACGCACAAGTTAGCCGTATTATATTAGCCGTAGTATTTATGTTTGTAGCCGCACAAATTTCACCTTCTAAATATCGTGTTTGGATCCCATGGATTTATGCCATTGGTATTCTTTTGTTAGTCATTGTTTTACTCGTCGGTCATACAGGTAAAGGGGCTCAGCGCTGGTTAGGAGCTGGAATTTTTCGCTTTCAACCATCAGAGTTAATGAAAATTGCCGTCCCTATGATGGTTGCCTGGTTCTTAGGTGAGAAAGAATTACCTCCCAAATTTTCCAGCTTATTAATTAGTGCATTATTAATTATAGTACCTGCACTATTAATTGCTAAACAACCAGATCTAGGCACAGCCTTAATGATCATCTTCAGTGGTGTCGGTGTTATTTTATTCGCCGGTATGAGTTGGCGCTTGATTGGTTTATTATTCGCTCTGATTCTACTCACAATGCCTATATTATGGTTTTTCATGCATGCTTATCAACATAATCGCGTATTAACCTTTTTAAATCCAAACCGTGATCCTCTAGGTTCTGGCTATCATATTATTCAATCTAAAATCGCTATTGGCTCTGGTGGATTTTTTGGCAAAGGTTGGTTTAATGGTACCCAATCACACCTGGATTTTTTGCCAGAGCACTCAACCGATTTTATTTTTTCAGTGCTCGGTGAGGAATTTGGTTTTTTTGGTGCCTTAGTCTTACTCATATTGTATTTGTTCGTTGTTGGCCGCTCTTTCCGTATCGCTTTTTCAGCCTCCGATAGCTTCACTCGATTAATGGCGGCTAGCCTTGCCCTAACTTTTTTTCTCTCCGTGTTTGTCAATATTGGTATGGTCAGTGGTATTCTGCCCGTAGTTGGTTTACCATTACCGCTTGTTAGCTATGGTGGAACCTCGATCGTCACCCTGCTTACCGGATTTGGCATATTAATGTCGATTCATACTCATAAATCTATGCTAAAAGGATATCTCTAATGTACCGTAATTTATTTCGTATTTTTGTTCTATTCACTAGTTTGATCTCAACCATAGCTTTTGCCGCACCTGTGACCACCGATGCTAAACAACAAGTTCAAGTCTTTATCAAAAAAATGGTCCAACAGCATAATTTTAATCAAGCCCACTTAGAGAAATTATTTAGTCAGGTACAAATGAAGCAACGCGCTATCGACTTAATGAACAAACCTTATGAAGCAAAACCTTGGTTTCTTTATCGTAAGCATTTCATTTCTGATATGCGCATTACAAAAGGCGTCGCTTTCTGGCATCGCTATGCCAATGTATTACAGACTATTTCTAAACGAACGGGTGTACCACCTCAAGTGATAGTTAGTATCATTGGAGTAGAAACACATTACGGTACTGTTAAAGGCGGCTTTTCTGCATTTAATGTTCTCTATACACTGGGCTTCTATTATCCTCGCCGCGCTACCTTTTTTCGTAAAGAATTAGGTGAGTTCTTATTATTATGCCGTGAACAAGGACTTAACCCTTTAAAAGTTGACGCTTCTTATGCCGGCGCTATGGGCCAGCCCCAATTTATGCCAAGCAGCTATCGTATGTATGCCCGCTCATTCACTGGTAGCAAAAAAGCCAATTTATTTGATAATGAAGCCGATGTTATCGCGAGTATTGCAAACTACTTCGCGATGCATGGCTGGCAAGCGCATCAACCTATTGCGGTTAAAGCCATTGTCAAAGGTACTAAATTTGAAACATTACCTATTCAAGATAGAAACAGTAAAATTACAAAACCTAAAATGAGCTTAAAAGAACTACATCTCTACAATGTCACATCGACACGTGCTTACTCAATGCAGAAACAAGCAACCTTCATGCGTTTTGATTTGCAAAACTCAAAGGTTTATTGGCTAGGTTTTAAAAACTTTTATGTCATCACTAGTTATAACACCAGCAAATTATACGCGATGGCCGTTTATCAATTAAGTGAAGAAATTCGCAAACAATACCAACAAAAATACGGCAAAGTATAATGAAAGTTTTGGGGCGCTGCAGCCAAGCAGCGGTATTACTTGGGTGCATTACTCTCTTAGCCGGTTGCGGTAGCAGTCGTGATGGCTTACCAGGAAATTTTCATAGCTTCGATGCTAACGATGTACCCAATGCCATCCCAAAAGTTGAACCGAAAAGCCGTTACGGTAATCCCGCCTCTTATGTTGTATTTGGTAAACGTTACTTTGTCTCCAAAAGCGCACATTGTTATCATGCCAAAGGTATTGCCTCATGGTATGGCACCAAGTTTCATGAACGACGCACCTCCAGCAGCGAACCGTATGATATGTTTAAAATGACCGCAGCGAACAAAGTATTACCATTACCTACCTATGTTCGAGTACACAATTTAAAAAATGGCCGCACCATCATTGTTAAAGTGAATGATCGTGGACCCTTCCATGAAAATCGTATTATTGACTTATCCTTCGCTGCAGGTAAAAAGCTCGATATGACAAAAAAAGGCACTGCCTTAGTCGAAGTCACCGCTATTGACCCACGACACCCGAATCAAACCTATGGTAGCACTAAACCAGCACCTAAAGCTCCAATGGCAGATGGTCACCCACAAATCTATCTACAATTAGGTGCTTTTAGCGACCGTGTTAATGCTGAAGATTTAGCTAAGCAATTAGCGAGCCATGTTAAAGTGCCGATTTTTGTTAACAATATCCATAAAAATGGCCGTGATATTTACAAAGTTCAGCTAGGACCGATACCCTCTGTGGATGAGTCTGATACTGTTACTAAACAATTGAAACGGGAAGGATTCGGAGACGCCTTCGCTATAGTGCGTTAGGTATAGTTAGCAGACTAATTTTTGCTAGCCTAGTCCCGCCCTATCGCCCCATTCAACATGCCTAACCTCACCAAAATTCATTGATGAATTTCATTCAATTAAATGCTAAAGTAGTGCCTTCATTAAAACTAGGATTCAAGAATTATGCGCAAGCAAACCCACTCATTTTTTGTTCTTTTTCTAACTATATTCAGTCTATGTTCTGTTTCAGCAACATGGGCCGCTACAACAACTAGCACCAGTGCTGCCACGACAACTATCAGCACTCAAAATAGTAACCCTTGGGCAACTTACATGGTTCCTAGCGAACCCAATGTAAACGCTAAAAGCTATGTCTTAATGAATGTTCAAAGTGGCACTATCGTCGCCTCGAAAAACGCAGACATACGTATGCACCCGGCTAGTTTAACCAAGCTAATGACACTTGATGTCGTTTTTAGTGAACTTGCCAACGGACGTATACACTTAGATGACAAAGTTCGTATTAGTAAAAAAGCATGGCAAACGGGCGGTTCAAGAATGTTTGTTCGCGTCGGTAGTGAAGTCCCTGTTAAAGATTTATTGCAAGGTATTATTGTTCAGTCAGGTAATGATGCCACAATGGCTTTAGCTGAATACATTGGTGGCACCGAAGCTGGCTT
>JAWUYR010000017.1:0-26513 GCA_034110705.1 Gammaproteobacteria bacterium
AGAATAATATATTCAGATAAGCCTGAATGAGCTTCTAAATGTCGCACCAAAAAATTCTTATCGAGTTTTTGCCACACCATAACAGGTAAAGTCTCTTCAGTGTAGTCAAGGTACATTATTGTTTGACCTCTAACTTCAGATGCTTTTTTTTCGAAATAAAGCTTGTGTGGTTGTTCGGCACTGATGAAGCGCCATGTAGCCGTTTCGCCATCTTGTGTGCCAACGAGAATTTTACCGGTTGATGATATTGCAAGACAAGTAATGCCACAAGGTCTGGCAAAAATTTGGTGTGAGTGCATGCTTTCCATAAAAGTTGTTTTTATAAATGATAGCAAAACGCGTTAAAAATTAATAGCACGAATTCTAGCGGACCTCTATATACTTCTACTTATTTTTATATTTCTTCTCTAAGCTATCAAGAGCTTAATAAAATTCTGAAAAGGTTTATTGGGATTTTCGAGAGTAAAATTAAATTACTAGTTATCGTTTTATCAAAGAAAGCAAAATAGGCTTGTGACTACTATTTTTTGATGAAAATCATGACTCAAGTTAACAATAAGTTAAACCATGTTCTATAATAGATATCTCGAAGGTTACTTGACAGTGCCTTAACATCTTATATTTAAGATTTAACAATAACGATTAGGAGTTATCATGCATAAAAAATCATCATCGTGTAAATGGGGTGCCTTAATAGGTATGTGTTTTTTAGGTGCCATTGGGCTACAACTAATGGTGGTCTTAATGGGTATAGCCGTTTCAGCAGCGATCGGTAATGAATATCATATGCTCGATACAGCAGCAAAACTATTTAGTTGGCCAGTATTTTTCTTAAGTCTTTTAACGGTGATCATTATCATGGCAAAACGTGGATTGCAATGTTGCTTTATGTCTAGTAGAGGCCATTGTTCTACAGATGAAAGCTGTGAAACTGAGAGCAAAGTTTCAGATAAGTAATATCATAAAATGAATAGGGTAGCCTGAGTTGCGCCAGTTATTATTACTGGCGCAACTCAGGCCTTGGCTGCACGTTAACAATCGATTTAAGCCAGTAAAGCTATTGATGCGGCTCTAAATAAATAAAAGGAAACTCAATGCGACTACTACACACTATGCTTCGAGTCGGCAATCTAGAGCGCGCCATTGCTTTTTATACAGATATTCTGGGCATGAAATTACTGCGTCAAAAAGATTTCCCCGACGGGAAATTCACGCTAGCCTTTGTTGGCTACGAGCAAGAGTCAGAAGGCGCTGTAATTGAATTAACTTACAATTATGGTGTTGAGAATTACGACTTAGGTAATGGTTTTGGCCATATTGCGATCGGAGTCGACGACATTTACACCGCCTGCGATAAAATAAAAGAAGCTGGTGGGGTCGTCAGCCGAGAGCCAGGGCCGATGAAACATGGCACAACAGTGATAGCCTTTGTAAAAGACCCTGATGGTTATGCAATTGAATTCATTGGTAAAAAGCAAGGCGATGGTCGTTAATCACGGAACCACCATAAAACTCATTATATTCACACGGCTAAACATAACATGTGAAAAGATGTAGAAATTTTATTATTATATTACTTTAATCTTTAACTAAGTTTATTTCGTTATAATAAGCAGGAAATTAACAACAAGAATCTAATGATATGCCGCGTTTATCTGATCGAAATGGTACAGCCCGGAAGCTCATCGCTCATATACTGGCAGGTCATTTTTATTCTACTGGTTTGAGCTTTATTGATTTAGTGCGGATTCACTTTGAAGATATTAATGGATTTTCAGAGAGATTAGCCCTAATTCTGAATGATAAATTTTTGACTCTAAATGATAAAGACTGGGAGCTTGTTTCCAATGCAAAAGGGCGGAACAATTTGTCAGCATTAGAGCTTGCGATTGAATGCAATAAATTGCCGATGTTTTATAAGTTATTAACTTACAAACATATCAATATTCATTTGAATAGCCATCAAAATTCATCTATTTTATTCACAGTGGTTAAATTCTCAAATGACTCTCAAGTTCTGTTTGATTTAATTAATCGAGGAGTTGAGGTTAGTAATATTCGAACCAAACTGTTGGTACTATTAAGTCTGAGGATGATACGGGGAGCAGATGCAGGATTACTCTCAGAATCAATAAAAATGGAGCAATGCTTAAGCCATCCGAATGTTCAGATTTGGTGTATGCAACAAGGTATCTCACCAATACGCTAACTGGATTTAATAAATTCAATTTTATGCTATTTCACATTTTTGAATCACCATTACAAATACTGAATTTACGTTTCACTTCAGACTTTAGTGTTCCAGGTAGAGCGATAGTGCCACTTGCTATTTTTTTCACGCATTGATTTTTTATATTGAATTTTTTGTTACTATTTCATAGTCTTAACAAGGAAATTAATATTTCCTTAAGTTTTGGGCAATACACTCGCCTTGCTTATTGAAAATTATACTAATAACTAAAGATACAGACATGAAAACAATAATAACCTTGCTGGTCAACGCACTTTTTTTGACTCAATTAATGGCAAACAGTTCTCCCATTTTATCTGGTGTGGAATTAATTGCTTTAAAAACCGTTCCGGCGACAATAGTAAAAGGTAAAATTTATTCGGTTTCATATCGTCTTGAAAACGATACAGACCAACAACAGAGTTATTTGATTGCACAAAAGCATAATAACGACGTGTTGTTTCTTAAAAAAGGCTCAGTAGCTCAATCATGTGAATTAAGCAACCAACAAACGGTGCTAGCAAAACGTAGCTCATGTAGTATCAAGATCAAATTTCTTGCGAAAAGAGATATTTCTAGTTTTGATATTAATCAAATATTCGAAATAAATTCTGACTTGCCTGTTAATTTGAGCAGCCGAAAGTTTCATAATATAGTGGTTTTTGGTGACAGCTTGTCAGCAATTGCTACTCGTTCAACAAACAATGCTCCTACAGGTAAAAAATCTGGGATGAGTTCTTATACGAGCATTTAAAAGCCAACAATCAATTAGAAATTGATTCGACGATGGTCGCCGATAATAATAATCTATCAGCCAATGAACATAATTTAGTCTATGCGCGTGGTGGTAATACCACTAAAAACCTAGCTGGCCAAATTAATAATTATCGTCACCAATTAAAAGGTGAGGCACCAAATTCAGGTACATTAGTGTTTGTATGGATTGGTGGTAATGATTTTCGTGATGTCGACCAATGGATGCAAGCGGCACCAAACGTCATAAAAGGTATTGAAGAATTAAAAGAGATGGGTGTGAAAGCTGATAATATTTACTTGGTGAATATGACGGTATTATATGAAATGCCAAGTTATAATAAAAGTGATGAGAAGGGATTGCTAGAGATTTCAACAAACTTATATAATGGTTTATTAAAAGGCATTTATCAAAGCGAAGGCATTAAGTTTATTAACTTGTTCGATTTTCATAAAAAAATCCTGAAAAATCCGGCGGAATACAGTTTTGATAATGTTCTTGATAGTTGTCAAGGTAAAGCACCGGATAAAAACGCTTGTACTGGCTTTATGTTTTATGATGGTGTGCATCCTACAGTAGCGGCTCATAAAGTGATTGCAGAAGATATTGAACGGTCGTTGTAATTTATAGCATCAAAGCATTCGATGAAATTACAGGCTATTAACAAAGAAATGAATGCCCATCTTCATAATGTGATTTTACTGCTCGCAAGCGATTTTCACGAATTTGATGAATAGATGTCGCTTCTATTTTTGCTTGAATTGCATCTTCTTTATCTATAAAACGTTGGCTACGAACGGTTTTTATGAAAATATTTTCCCCGGTTTCTATTGGGTAATATTTTTTCTTCCAAGTTTCCTCGAATGTGGTTGTCTCAATAAGGTTCGGCTTAAAGGAGTTTATTTTACTGATATGTTGGGTAATAAAACTAGGGATCTCAGAATCATCAAGTTTGCTTAACTGTTTGCAATAAGATAGCCCATAATAATAATGGAAATAAGGGGCTAGTTCTTTTAGACTATTCGATAAAAAGAACACATTAATACCGTGCGGGCCAATTAATGTATTACCTCTCATGCAATCTAAGAGTGCTACCCAAGCAGAGTGAGGCTTGCTAGTTTTTTTTGACGATAGCAACTCAAAAGTACTATTGATAAAAACACTAACCATTTTTCCTACAGGAATATCACATATTAATTAACGATTTCTCATGGCCATACCAATTAAAACTAGCTGTAAAATGTGTGGATATTTCCCATGTTGAAATGAATTTAATCCTTGGTCGAGAAACAGTTTTCCTTCTTCTAATTTAGGGTTGAGCTCTTCAGGGGCCGCTAGGCCATTAATATATAAAATTAGTTCATCAACTCGTTTTCGCTTGTTCAAAAAGCCTAGTTCTTTTAGTTGGGTGACTAAAAACAACAATAATAGACTGTGTGCAGAATACTTGTCTGGGCTAGTTCATATTCTCATCAGAGTTTCATGAAATGGATAGGGTAATGCTGCTGGAAGTCTCTTTTCATTATTATATAGCCAGTGCCTGTATTTTGGCGTGTCTAGATCATTTGGCTTATTGAGTTCAGGAAAGAAATTTTTTTTAAAGGTAACAAATGCTTTTTCAAAATTTCTTATTAATTTATCTTGTTTATGTAGACTAGCTAAAAAATAAATTATATTCCTCATACTTTGTTCTTGCGAAAGCAGCATAGAAGCTGATCGAGAAAAGAATAGGTTATACCAAGCAGCCTCTTTTAAGCTTGGGTTAGGGTAGGGATTACAAGCCTTCTCAATTAAGCTTGAAATGTAAGCGCCAGTACAGGGCTGAATAGCCATTATTAACCTTATGATTATTATCTTGTTAATGTAGTGTACACAACCGATATTAAATAAAAATGATGTTATTCAGTGATGTGACGAATAATCAATATTTGCATTTTTTGCAGACTAAGAAGCACTTGCACAATAAAAATGGGATGTGTATGATAGATACCGACAGGGATGAACCTGCAATGGCGTAGGCAAAGGGGTAGCCGCCCCTAAGCCTACTAAGCACCAACTGACCAGATTAAGGATCCAGTGATGCCTGATGGTATTTTAACACAGACGTGTTCAACGTTGAAATATCGTTGCCATTCCACTCCAAAAAAGTGGAATGCAACGACAACCGCACAGCGAATGGCCGCTTTGTGCTTTGTCGTGCTGCGCCAGCAAATCATAACAAACCTCCATAATCAGACACTAACTCCGCGTATGCCGATAATAATGTGGTGCTGCTTTGTGCCGGGTGATGGTTTGTTCTTTTTGGAGTGGCTTTCTTTTTTTTATCATTTAAAAGGAGCTACTTCATGGACTATTTAACCTTTACCAAGTTGCATCAAAAACACAAAATCAAACGGGCAGGTTTTAAAGCTACGCTTGAGTGGCGTGGTCGAGACGAAGATAATGCTATTGTTAGTTTTCACATTAACATTGGGATTCATTGTTTTTTACATGTTAACGAATACTTACAAGGCAGTCTTTTTGATTTTCATTATAAAAACCAGTTGTTCACCTTGATTTTAGACTATATCGAGATGCGTGACTGTCGGGTTTATAAAATCAATTTTTTGATCGATTATGTAACTTTAGCCGAGTAATGTATTTAATTCCATAGACGGATGACGGCCCACTGGCGTTTTTGCCATTTATTGCTGTAGCGTAATGTACCTAAGAGCTTGCTGTGTTTGAAAAATAACAGGCTGTTGCTAACTTCATCGGGTTCACCAATGTAGAGGGCGTGTGTAATTTGGCCTTGTTGAATACGTTTAACAAGTGCGGCACTCCAAAAAGTATACTCACTAGGTCGATCGCTTTTTAAAACATAAGTTTGTGGGTAATTGGGTAAATACAACGCTAACTCGGAAGCGTTTTGGTAAGAATCACTGACCAAAACATCACCTGGTGAATAAAACCCGGTGGCTTGTTGCACTAATTCTGGATAGCCCAAAAACTGTGTTTTTAAGATCGATTGATTAGGTAAAAAGGGAGTTAAGCGTGGAAAGCGCACAAATAACGATAAAATCAAACCGACCGTTATTATGGCGATTAATAAAACCTTTAAACGAAATTGCTCAATAAAATAGGCGACTAAAATACTTGCGCTAATATAAGCCGGTGCAGGCCAGTTGGCCAAGCCTTTTTTAAACAGGCTTTGATACAGGAAAAACAAAAACACGCCCAAAAAAGGCACGGCAAGATAAAGTAATTTTTTGTTGGTGCAAATTGATTTTCCACGACGAATAAGAAAATAAAGCGTCGCCAAAAAGAAAACAGGGTTACTAACGCCGAACTGCATGCCCAGGTAGTTAAGTAAAAGACTAAATTGAAAAATTTTCTGTTTAGCTACCCCATGATTATATTGAAAGGTGAAACCTAGCCAATGATGTTGCCAGTTCCAAGTGATAACCGGGCTAAACACTAACACCGCTAAGATAGCAGCAAGATACCAATGAATGTTTTTAAATTCTTTACGGTAACCTGTGATAAGTAAATAGATGAAAAAACTACCCGCTAATAAAATGGCTGGGTATTTCGCTAACAAAGCTAAGCCTAAAAACAAACCAGTAAGGTAGCGATAACGAGTTTTGTCATCTGTGATAGCTTTATAAAAATAATAATAGGCTAAGGCCCAGCAACAAAATAAAGCCGGATCAAGTGTTGTGATCGCAAAGCCAACTTGGGTTAGGGGCATCACCAACATGATGAGTAAGGCATAATTGGCACATTTTACGCCAAACATTTCATGCGCCAAGCGATAGATATAGCTTAGGCCAATGGTCATGCAAATAACGGCTGCTGATTTAATAATAAATGCGCTATTACCGAACAGAGCGGTTAGTGCATGGATGAGGTAGGCCATTAAAGGTGGGCCATCGAAATAAGATAAGGCTAAGTGCCGACTCCATTGCCAGTAGTAAGCTGCGTCTGTATGTGCGGGTAAATAGGCATTATAAATACAGGCAAAAAGGAACATGCCAATAATAAGCCACCAGGCGGGTTTTGAAGTTTGCAATTAAGTCTCCACTAAATATATGATATGATGGTCATTCTAACCAGCTAGCGCTACTTTGTCACTATTTCTGTAGAGAGTTATGTCGAAAACCAGCTTTATAATTTGTTTGTTCTTAACCATCGTTCTTGGTGTTTTTTTTCGTTTAGATAGTCAACTTGATTTGCAGGTGGCCAATCACTTTTATGTGCTAGGCAAGGGCTTCATTTGGGCTAACACTGAGTGGGCTTTTAATGTTCGTTATGTATTGTATGGTTTGGTTTGGGCCACTGCTTTTTTCTTTTTAGCTACATTGGTGTTACGTTATGCCATTGTTAAAGCCAACACTAAACTACCAAAAGTGAAGACTTCTTGCTATGTATTAGCGGTGTTTTTTCTGGTTCCATTTTTAATTATTAATGTCGGTTTCAAAAATAATTTTGGTCGCCCACGCCCACGGCAGGTGACAAATTTTGCCAGTACAATGCGTTTCCAACCCGCTTGGAAAATTACCGAAGAATGCTCGGACAATTGTTCATTTGTCTGTGGCGATGCCGCTGTGGCATTTACTTTTTGGTTGTTTTTACCTTTCTTTAAACGCAGGCGTTGGAAACTTCTTTATGGCAGTGGTGTGTTTTTAGCTGGCAGTTTTTATGGAGTTGTTCGTATGGGGCAGGGGGGGCATTTTCTTAGTGATGTGATCTTTGCCGGTTTGATAACCTATTTGTCGGTGTGGATAGTACATTGGCTATTCTATCGCAGGCGACACCCTGCCGCGATACATTAAGAGTCTGTTTTGTCCTTATAGTCACATAAATCTTCAATAATGCACGATCCGCATTTTGGCTTTCTAGCGATACAAGTATATCGGCCATGTAAAATAAGCCAATGATGTGCGTCTAATAAATATTCTTTTGGCACAAATTTTAATAGTTTCTTTTCCACCTCTATTACATTCTTGCCTGGGGCAATTTTAGTGCGATTTGACACGCGAAAAATGTGCGTATCAACTGCCATCGCGATTTGGCGAAAGGCGGTGTTTAAAATTACGTTAGCCGTTTTTCGGCCAACACCTGGGAGTTTTTCTAAATCAACACGGTTGTCGGGTACTTCGCTATTATGTTCGTCGATTAACAGCCGACATGTTTGAATAATATTTTTGGCTTTTCCATTATAAAGGCCGATGGTTTTAATGTATTCTTTTAAGCCTTCTTCACCTAGCGCGTAAATTTTTTCTGGTGTATTGTGTTTTTTGTAAAGTGGTTTGGTGGCTTTGTTTACGCCGACATCTGTGGATTGGGCTGATAAAATAACAGAGATTAGTAGCTCAAAGATAGAGGTGTATTCTAATTCAGTGGTGGGGGTTGGTATTGCCTCGGCAAGGCGACGGAAGATTTCTTGACGTTTTTGTTGATTCATTTCAGTTCCTTTTAAATCTTATCAGCCTTATGAGCGTTAGGGCGAGGGTAATCAAAACTCTACTGTTTTTTCTTGGCCTTAACTCGTGCAATCGCGGCAGCAATGGCGGCTTTTTTAGCGGCTTTGTCATCAGTAAGCTGTTTTAATTTTGCTTGTTCATGTCGTGCTACTTTATCTTGCTTTTCATTGTGTAAACGCTGTGTACGAAAGTCGTATTGTGCGCGCCATTGCAAGGCGAGCTGTTTGCTTTGCTGCTCATTTCGCTCTGGCCTGGTTGGCATATCGATGCAGTCCATCGGGCATGGTTTTACGCATAGACCACAGCCGGTGCAAAGGTCTTCAACGACGGTGTGCATGAATTTTGCCGCACCAACAATCGCGTCGACAGGGCAAGCATTAATACATTTCACGCAGCCAATACATAGGCTTTCATCAATAAGTGCAACGCTTGGTTTGCGATAGTGTTGTTCGACTTCAGCTATATAAGGCGAGGCGTCAACATTGAGTAAATCAGCTAGGTTGTTTAGGGTTGTTAGGCCGCCAGGGGGGCAAAGATCAATGGTCGCTTCTTGTTTTGCTAATGCTTCGGCATAAGGTTTACAACCTTTAAAGCCACATTCTTCGCATTGGGTTTGTGGCAAGATTGCATTAATTTGTTCGGCTGTAATGTTAATAGACTTCATCTTTCGCATCTTGTTGCAATGCTTCGATTTGCTCTGCTTCAATGCGTTGCATTAAGGGTTTAAATTTATTAATTTTGTGATCCAGTAATGCTACTTGGCTATTTTGCCATGTGAGTGGAGCAATGTTAAAAAAGCTTTCTACATTGGCGGCTAGTTCTCGCAACACGGGTTTTAAATATATGGTGAGCAGGCGAAACAAGTTAATACCCATGGTACAAATGGCTTGTACTTCTGGTAATTGAGCTTCATCTTTTGCCAAGCTCCACGGTGCTTTTTCAGCAATGTATTGATTGGCTTGGTCTGCGAGGGCCATAATTTCACGAATAGCCCGGCTATAATCACGTGTTTCATAAAGGTTAGCGATGTCAGTGCTTTTGGCGGTAAAAATGTTAAACAAATTCTCATCTGCGATATTAGCGCCGAGCATGGCATCGAATTTTTTATAGATAAAGCCTGCGCAACGACTGGCAATGTTAATGTATTTTCCGACCATGTCTGAGTTAACACGTAGGCGAAAATCTTCAAAGTTTAAATCGATGTCTTCGGCATTATCACCTAATTTTGCCGCGTAGTAATAGCGTAAATATTCAGGTTGTAAATGATTTAAATAGGTTCGGCCTTTAATGAAGGTGCCACGAGATTTCGACATTTTGGCGCCACCAACGGTCAAGAATCCATGCGTATGAACAGCCGTCGGTGTGCGTAGATTGGCACCATGCAACATGGCAGGCCAAAATAAGGCGTGGAAATACATGATGTCTTTACCGATGAAATGATGTAATTCAGTTTTGCTATCAGCTTGCCAAAATTCGTCGAAGTTAATTTCTGGATTTTGGGCACAAAAGTTTTTAAAGCTGGCGATGTAGCCAATGGGGGCATCTAGCCATACATAAAAATATTTACCTGGCTCATCTGGAATTTCAAAACCAAAATAAGGAGCATCACGTGAGATATCCCATGCTTGTAAACCTGTGGTGAACCATTCTTCTAGTTTATTAGTAACGGCTGATTTTAAATGGCCTGATTGACTCCATTTTTTTAAGAAGTCTTCATAATGTGGCAAGTCAAAAAAGAAATGTTCGGATTCTTTTTCAATGGGGGTTGCTCCTGAAATAGCGGAACGTGGATTAATTAATTCGGTAGGGGCATAAGTGGCACCACAGATTTCACAGCTATCGCCATATTGGTCGACGGCATGGCAGTGAGGGCATTCACCTTTTACAAAGCGGTCCGATAAAAACATTTCTCGTTCAGGGTCATAGAATTGACGGACCATTTTACGGCTAATATCGCCGCGGTCTTTTATTGCCTGATAGATTTGAGTCGATAATTCACGGCTTTCATCAGAGTGTGTGGTGTAGAAGTTATCAAATTCTACTAAAAATTCAGCGAAGTCGGTTTTATGTTCGGTGTGAATACGGTTGACTAGCTCTTCTGGCGTGATGCCTTCTTTCTCAGCGCGAAGCATAATCGGTGTGCCATGTGTGTCACTGCCGCAGATATAATAAGATTCATTGCCCTGTATTTTTTGGAACCGGTTCCAAATATCGGTTTGGATATATTCAACCAAATGACCAAGATGTAATGGGCCATTGGCGTAGATAAGGGCGCTGGTCGCGATTATTTTTCGAGCTTGGGACATAGAAAAGTTACTCTAATTTAAAGCCGCTAATTATATACTGTAAGCTCGGCGAAATGCGAGATTTATAGAAAAATAGTCATGGTTGTCGGTTATTTCGGTAACTAGGCCCGGGTGGTAAGCTGGCCAGCATATTGCCGGCAGACCTTCTCGGTATTTGGAGGCCAATCACTTCTTGACGAAAAGTACGGACTAGTGCTTGCTCTCTAGGAACTCCTTGGTGTAGAAAACGTGCAAACTGTCCAGCAGGCCTACCGATGAAAACTTCATGGGAAATGTAGGGAGCAACTGAATAAAACCTATCATTGGTTTCAAAAAGGCTGGCATATATCGGCTCAGGAAGTGGCTCTTGGAGAACGTAATACATCTCATCTGGCCTAATGTCTACTTGTGGCTGAGGTATTGGAGGTAGGGGGCGGCGTGCTAGTGCTCTTTGCTGAGGTAAAGCAGGCGGCCGGCCCACGCAACGTGGTCTGCTAACAGCGTAGAAAAGATGATTCTGATTGTTCAAAGCTCTAGGGCTGATAAACATAATGACGGACATGCATTCAAAAATAGCTTCCATTACAGAATAAATACTTTTTTCAATTAAATATTCAATACCATTTGAAATAACAGTGTTACCTGTCTGAACATTAAATTCATCAAATGTTTTATAACTAGCATGTATTAACGTGCCGTCTTCATGTTGAATTTGCAGGAGTATTTTGCCTTGCTGTCGGGTTCTGGGTAAGCGTCTATGTGACGCTTGTATCGGGTTTATGTTCGTGCAAGTGATGACTGGGATAATAGGTTGAGTATCAATACTTTCAATACAGGTCTCATTGGGGGCTGCATTATCAGTTCTCTGAAATTGGATTATGTCACCTACCTGCACTCCTTCAGGAAGCATAACAGGATGACTTTGCAAGACTGATGGTATTTCGGTCGCGCTCACGGACAGGTTATGGCGTCGCATATTATTCTCTTTGTTATTATTTTTAGTTGAAAATAAGCTACTTTAATAAGTATTTCGTTCATTATAACCCAAAGAGGTTAAGACAGAATTAAAATTATTATATAAAGTTAAACTATTTAGTGCCTTAATCTCATTGTACTTTAGTGGTGAAAAGGTACAATATCAACCATGAAAAAAACGACAGCCCATCGCGTGCAAACAGGTTTAACGCCTTTAAAAAACATCAAGAACATCATCGCTATTGCCTCAGGTAAAGGTGGCGTAGGTAAATCTACTGTAACGACTAATTTAGCCATGGTATTGAGCCAGCAAGGCTATAGAGTTGGCATTTTGGATGCTGATATCTATGGGCCAAGTCAGCCGCGTCTTTTAGGTTTATCAGGTAAGCCTGAAATAGTCGATAATCAATTTGTGCCTTTTATAAGTCATGGTGTGCAAGTGATGTCGATTGGCTTTTTAATTGCGCCTGATGCCCCGGCTATTTGGCGAGGTCCGATGGTGACTAAGGCATTGATTCAAATGTTGAATGACAGCGCCTGGGACAACTTGGATTATCTTCTTATTGATTTACCTCCAGGTACTGGGGATATTCAGTTGACTATGTCGCAGAAAATCCCGGTAGCAGGATCGGTTATTGTGACGACCCCTCAAGATTTATCACTGATTGATGCCAAGAAAGCCATTATGATGTTTGAGAAAGTGAATGTGTCAATTTTGGGAATTGTCGAGAACATGAGCACCCATGTGTGTAGTCAATGTGGGTATGAAGAAGCCATTTTTGGCTCGAATGGTGCTGAAACGTTAACGGACCAGCATAAGGTACCTTTGTTAGGTCAAATTCCATTATTGAGCGCGATTCGCGAACATAGTGACAAGGGAGTGCCGGTAGTGATTGCAGAGCCCGATAGCTCTAGTGCAAAAGATTACCAAAAAATCGCCATGAGCCTAATTGCACAATTAGCTTTGCAGAAGAAAGATTATTCTGCTAAATTTGGCTCTTTGAAAATCGAACAATAGGGACAGGTTATGAGCATTAAATCAGATAAGTGGATCACGAGAATGGCAGAAGAACATGGCATGATCGAGCCATTTAAAGAACGCCAAGTACGTGATGAAGGTGATGGTAAGATCATATCTTATGGTGTCTCTAGTTATGGTTATGATGTGCGTTGCGCCCCTGAATTTAAAGTGTTTACCAATATTAATTCGGCGATTGTTGACCCTAAGAACTTTTCTGATGAAAGCTTTGTTGATGTTGAATCCGATGTTTGTATTATTCCACCAAACTCATTTGCTTTGGCGCGTACGGTTGAATATTTTCGGATACCGCGTGATGTGTTAACAATTTGCTTGGGCAAATCAACGTATGCTCGTTGCGGCATTATCGTTAATGTCACACCACTTGAACCTGAATGGGAAGGTCATGTGACCTTAGAATTTTCTAATACAACCACGTTACCTGCGAAAATTTACGCTAACGAAGGTGTGGCACAAATGTTATTTTTTCAGTCAGATGAACCTTGTGAAGTGTCTTATAAAGACCGCGATGGTAAATATCAAGGCCAAACAGGTGTAACTTTGCCACAGGCTTAGGCATTATTATGAATTCTGGATCTGTTAATACTGTTCGTTATGTTGGTTTTTGGGCGCGCGTTTTTGCGTCCTTGGTTGACACTATTTTGCTGCTTATTGTTCTTTTGCCTTTATTGTTTTTATTAACAGGTTCTTGGCAAGGTATTGAGCTGAGTGGTTTCAAATTATTCGTTTCAATATTCTTACAGTATATTTTCCCAATTATTGCGGTTATTCTATTTTGGGTTTACCGTGAAGCGACTCCTGGAAAAATGTTGATTAAGGCACATATTGTCGATGTAAAAACATTACAAAAACCGTCAACCGGACAATGCATTGGTCGCTATTTCGGATATTACGTATCGACTTTAGCGCTGTTTCTTGGTTTCATATGGGTTGGGTTCGACAAGCGTAAACAGGGATGGCACGATAAGCTTGCTGGGACCGTGGTTATTTATAAATAGGATATAATTTTAAAAGGAGACTAGCATGGCGGAAACATCGTCAGTGATCAAGATTACAAATTATCCTGGTTTAGATTGGGATAAAACTTTAGAGTTAGCAACAGGTAGCAAAGAATTTGCTGAAGAATTGCTCGCACTTTTTATTAAGACTTTACCCGATGACATGGCGGTGCTGCAAAAAGCGTTTGAACTATCGGACTATTCTGGGGTGAAAGGACAAGCACATAAAATACATGGTGCACTTTGTTATTGCTCATTTCCTGATTTAAAACAACATATGTTGGAACTAGAAAAAGCCTGTTTGGAAGAAAATATTCCTCAAATCAATACGGTCTATCTAGCTACTCAAAAAGATATTGACCATCTGTTGGCTTTTGTTGCCGATTAATACCGATAGAAGTGTATTGCTTTGCCTGTTAAGCAACCTGCCAACGCTGAGGAAAAGTGTTTGATTTGTGGAATATCAATTAACTCAATTGATGAGTGCTGAGGGTAAATGACAGGCGAAATGATCTGGCTTTGAGTATTATTGGTATTAATTTGTTTGAGTGGCGCGCCTAAACCCTCTCCTGTGGTTTTAATTACGGCTTCTTTGCGTGCCCATAATGTGAAAAACTCATTAGTAGCCGAATTTGCAAGATAAGCTTGCTCATCGCTTGAAAAAACACGCTGACCAATAGCTAGAGTATCTTTAATTTCACGTATAGCTTCAATATCAATGCCAATTTCATCGTTGTAATTAACTGCATAGATAGCCAGTTGTTGGCTATGGGCTAAATTAAAAAACACATTGCTATTTGCAAGAGATAATTTACCTTTGTCTGCTTTTGCAAAAGGCTCTGTGGTATTTAATAAAAATCGTAAAAATCCGCGGGCATTAATAAAGCGTTGTCGATACTTTTCAATAGGCATGCTATCAGCTTGTATTTTTTCATCTTGATGCAAGCGAAAATATTGACAATTTAGTTGATCAATATCGACCAGATAAACTTGAATAGTGTTCGATGTTAATGGAATAATCGTATCCGTCTCTTGCCAGTTCATATAATCATCTCCCGACTTTTTAAAGGGCGATAGTTTAATAAGTGATTGATGGCGTGACGTAATAATTTTTTTGCACTAAGACAAGCTTCTTTACTTTGTAATTCATTATTGGCTAAAGCGAGTAAGTGAGCACCAGAAAATATTTTATTATTGGCTTCACTGAAACGAGTTAAGGTTAAGCCAAATTCAGGGTCGAATAAATAAAAAGCATCGGCTTGTAAGGCTTCATGGCTGGTGGCATCATGCTCTAGCGATAAGCCGTAACCCAAATGTGACAGTAATTCTTTTTCGAAATAACGTAAGTCTATTTCAGTGATATTTTTATTGGTTAGCTTATGGAGTAAGTTGCGGTAGAGTGTAAATAGAGCAGGAAGGGCTTCATGCTTGCCTAGTAAACGGTACAGTAATTCATTTAAATAAAATCCCCAGGCAATATACTCGGCTGGTATTTGCGGGAAAGGCTGATTAATTTCGGCAGTACGTAATGTGAGCAGTTCACTTTTGCAGACCCAGTCGAGGTGTAAGGGCTGAAACATTTGTAGGGCATGACGTAACGGTGACTTTGGGCGCTTGGCACCTTTAGCAATAACACTTATTCGGCCGGAAGTTTCAGTAAACAAATCAATCAACAAACTGGTGTCGCGGTAAGAGCGACGATGGAGTATAAAGCCAAGTTGTAAATTTTGTTTATTCACCGTAACCAAGACTGCTTAAGGCGCGCTCATCATCGGCCCAACCTTCACGAACCTTAACCCATAAGCGAAGAAAAACTTTTGAGTCGAGCATTTTTTCTAAGTCTCGGCGTGCTTGCGTACCAATCTCTTTTATAAGCGCGCCTTTTTTGCCGATAATAATCGCTTTCTGAGTCTTTTTGTCGACTAGAATTACAACACCAATATGAATGATATTTTCTTTTTCTTTATATTCTTCTATTTCTAATGCTACTGAATAAGGAATTTCAGCACCGGTTAGACGCATGATCTTTTCACGGACTATTTCGGCCGCTAAAAAGCGCATGCTTTTATCGGTAATTTGATCTTCAGGAAATTTAGCAGGGCCAGAGGGTAATAACTTATCAATTTCAGTTTCAAACTGTTCAACATCTTCTTTGTCTTTAGCTGACATAGGTATAACGGCGGCAAATTCAAACTTGCTTCCGTACTCTTCCATTAATGGTAATGCTTCGTTGTTGTTGCCGAGTTTATCGATTTTATTGACGACTAAAATAACAGGGCAGGTGACAGAACTCAGTTTATTTAAGACCCAATTATCATCTTCACCCCAATGACCGGCGTCGCCCATAAAGGCAATAACATTGACCGTATTAATAACGCCAGAGGCTGCACGATTCATGTAGCGGTTCAGTGCGTTTTTATTTTGTTTGTGTAAGCCTGGCGTGTCAACATATATAACTGGAGGATTGTCAGAGGTTTTTACCCCGAGTAATTGTTGACGCGTGGTTTGTGGTTTACGTGACGTAATGCTGATTTTCTGCCCCAAAATTTGGTTGAGCAGCGTAGATTTACCAACGTTCGGTTGGCCAATAATAGCGACATAGCCGCAATGGGTTGTTTCACTCACTTTTAATTTCCTTTAATAATAATTCGGCGGCTATTTGTTCGGCACGACGTCGACTTAAGCCTTTACCTTCAGTTTGTTTTTCAATAGATGTGATTGTGCAACTTACATAAAAAGTTTGGTTATGATTTTTACCTTCAGTATGAATAATTTCATATTCAGGCATAGAAATTTTTCGTGATTGCACGTATTCTTGTAATTGTGTTTTAAAATCTTTATTGCTTAGTTCGGGTGAAACTTCAGTCAGCATTTTAGTGAACCATAACAGAATGCAATCTTTGCAAGTATCGAGGTTGCTATCAATATGGATAGCCGCAATAATCGCTTCAACGGTATCGGCTAAAATAGATTCGCGGCGGTAGCCGCCACTTTTTAACTCACCAGATCCAAGTAATACATATTTACCTAAATTTAACTCGCGACCAATAATAGCTAAGCTTTCTTTTTTTACTAAGCTAGCACGTATGCGGCTTAATTGCCCTTCATGTGCTTGGGGGAATGTTTCCTAAAGTTTTTCGGCAATAATAAAATTGACGATAGAATCACCTAGATATTCTAAGCGCTCATTGTTTGCATGGCAGACGCTACGATGAGTGAGCGCTGTTTTAAGCAAGCTTAAATCTCGGAAAATATAATTCAGGTTTTTTTCTAGCTTTTGATATTCCATTAACTATCCACTTTTAATACAGCTAAAAAGGCTTCTTGTGGAACTTCGACACGACCAATTTGCTTCATGCGTTTTTTACCTTTCTTTTGTTTCTCAAGCAATTTACGTTTTCTTGAAATATCACCACCATAACATTTTGCGGTTACATTTTTGCGCAAGGCTTTAACGGTGCTGCGTGCAATAATTTGGCCACCGATAGCAGCTTGAATGGCAACGTCGAACATTTGTCTTGGAATTAGCTCACGCATTTTTTCCGCGATACCTCGGCCGCGATAGTGTGCTTGTTCTTTGTGAACAATTAAGGCTAAAGCATCGACTTTTTCACCATTAATTAGAATATCAAGTTTAACCATTTTAGCCGCTTCAAAACGGATGAAATGGTAATCTAAGGAGGCGAAGCCGCGACTAATCGATTTTAGTCGGTCAAAGAAATCGAGCACCACTTCACTCATCGGTAATTCATAGCTTAATGACACTTGATTACCAGCATAGACCATATTTTTTTGTACGCCACGGCGTTCAATACAAAGTGTGATCACGTTACCTAAATAATCCTGTGGTACTAAAATATTTGCTTCAACGATGGGCTCACGAATTTCGCTAATATAATTTGGCTCGGGCAGTAAAGAAGGGTTATCTATTTTAAAAAGTTTTCCTTTATTATCGGCAACTTCATAAATAACCGTAGGCGCTGTGGTGATTAAGTCTAAATCATATTCACGTTCGAGCCGCTCTTGAATAATCTCCATGTGTAGCATACCGAGGAAGCCACAGCGGAATCCAAACCCTAAGGCATCAGATGATTCTGGTTCGTAAAATAATGAGGCGTCATTTAAGCTTAATTTGGCTAGAGCATCACGAAAGTTTTCATAGTCGTCTGTGCTGACGGGAAAGAGGCCAGCGTAAACTTGTGGCTTAGCTTGTGTAAAACCGGGTAGCACTTCTGTGGCAGGTGATTTGGCTAACGTTAATGTATCGCCGACAGGCGCGCCATGAATATCTTTAATGCCGGCAATCACGTAACCAACCTCACCCGCTTTTAATGTGCCAGTTTCGGTACGTTTTGGTGTGAAAATTCCGACACCATCTATACCGTGAATTTTACCGGTCGACATCACTTGCATTTTGTCGCCTTTTTTCAGCTCACCATCTTTAACGCGAACTAATGAAACCACACCAAGATAACTGTCGAACCAAGAGTCGATAATTAATGCTTTTAAAGGTGCGTCTAAGTCTCCGACAGGGGCTGGAATTTTATGCACTAATTGCTCGAGCAAGTCTTCGATACCCAGACCAGTTTTAGCGCTGACGTGCAAAGCTTCATCCGCTTCAATACCAATAATATCTTCTATCTCTCTGCAAATTTGTACAGGGTCGGCTTGTGGTAAATCAATTTTGTTTAGCACGGGTAAGATTTCGAGATTTTGCTCTAGCGCGGTATAACAAACGGCTACGGTTTGTGCTTCTACCCCTTGGGCTGCATCTACGACTAACAAGGCGCCATCACAGGCGGCTATCGAGCGTGAGACTTCATAAGAGAAATCGACATGGCCTGGTGTATCAATAAAATTAAGCTGATAAGTCTTACCATCTTTGGCTTTATAATTAAGTGTTACGCTTTGCGCTTTAATGGTGATACCGCGCTCACGCTCAATATCCATGGTGTCGAGCACTTGCGCTTCCATTTCACGAGCTTCCAAGCCGCCACAAAATTGGATTAAGCGGTCGGAAAGGGTAGATTTACCGTGATCGATGTGGGCGATAATGGAAAAATTACGAATATGATTTAAATTGGTCACTTGGAGCTCAATAGGTTGTTATCCTTGGGGGATTTTAGCACAGATCTTGAGGGTTTAGGATTCATTGAAGCGCTTTCTTTAAGCTGATAATTCTGACTCTTGAATCTGGAAAAAAGCGAGTCATCAGGCATTTTCTTGCCCGGTTTAAACGCGAACGTATGGTGCCAATGGGTTTGTTTAGTTTTTTAGCTATTTTGTCATAGGGCATACCCAGCTCACGTAGTTTCATTATAAAGTGCATTTTTGGTGGTAAATATTGGAAGGCTGCTTTTAAATCAGCACTAGATTGCTCTAATTCTAAAAAGGCTTCGGGATTACTGTTATCTTGTAAGGCGCTATGATAATTAGAATGATGTGAGTTGTGAGCATCAACATCTTGTGCTGGTGGCCGTCGTTTGTTATGGGCTATTTGGTCGAGAGCGGTATTGCGTACAATCCGAAATGCCCAGCTGTAGAAGCTGCTTTGAGCTTTGAAGCCTCTAATGTTATGGTAAATTTTGATTAGGGCTTCTTGAACGACATCTTTGGCTTCATCTTTGCTGTTGGTGAAGGGGTAGGCGCTATGTAATAAACGAACATAGCAGTCAGCGATGAGTGTATTTAGTGCTTGTGAACAACCTTGCTGAGCTTTGTGAATAAAGTAATATTTCCGGCTTGTTTTGTGCTGTGTTTTTGCTCATAATGCCCTTCGATCATCTGATGCGTGATAATTTCTTAGTGTTCTCTAGTAAAGTTAGTTCATATAGGGAGATTCGTCAATAATGATGGTTCAATAATATGTTTATAGAGAGGCTTTATGGAATTACAAGAAAATCGAGGTGAGGGGCCATTTATTGATAGTTATCAATCTGGTGAATTTTTTCTTATCGACCAGCAAGAGTACAAAAGTAGTGTTTTGGTACAAGCCGAAAAAAATACGACTATTTGGCTACCGCAAAGTTTTGCTGAAATTAATGCTAACGCTATCGCCATGATCATCGATTTAAAACCACAGCTTGTTTTGTTGGGCACAGGCAGTAAGATGCAGTTTCTGCAAGCCAGCTTGCTGGAGCCACTATATGCTAAAAATATTGGTGTAGAAATGATGAGTACGGCAGCTGCTTGCCGCACTTACGATGTACTGATGGCTGAGAGTCGTGATGTTGTGGCGGCATTAATATTAGAGTGATGGTAATGTAAAGACTTTAGCATTGCGGACCCGATTATCGCGTACTTGTAGAATCTCAATTCCGTATGAATCTATGCGTATACAACTGCCATTATTTGGTATGTCGTCATAGATTGCAGTGATTAACCCACTTAACGTTTTACCATGCTCTGTCGGCAGTTGCCAATTTAGCTCGCGGTTTAGATCTCGGATAGAAGCACTACCATCAATAATATAGCTGCCATCATCTTGGTGGTAAATGTCGAGCTCGGTACTGTCAATAAAGTTTGTGGTGAACTCACCAACAATCTCTTCTAAAATATCATCTAATGCTAATAGACCTTGGATGCTGCCATATTCATCAACAACCATGGCAATACGCGCTTGGTTTTTTTGAAAGTTTAATAATTGTTTGTTTAGCGGTGTGGTCTCAGGAATGAAGTAGGCTTCAACCGCTATACGAATTAAACTGTCTTTATTTAGCTCTTCATGAGCGAGTAAATGCAGTACATCACGGACATGAACAATGCCTTGCAGCTGACTTAGGCTCTGTTCATACAAGGGCAGACGAGTATGTTGACTATTTATTAGTTGTTTCATGATATCTTGCCAATCATCATTTAAATCAATGCCAATAATTTCCGCTTTGGGCACCATTAAATCTTCGGCACTAACTTTTTCTAAATCTAGTATGTTAACTAGCATCTCTTTGTGCTTGTCTGAGATAGCAGCAGCATCACTGACGATACTCTTTAATTCATCTGGATTTAACATGTCACTTCGGTGTTTGCTGATGTTAATCTTAAACGGTAATAGTAATACTTTAACAATACCATTACCTAGCCCAACGAGTGGGTAAAGTAATAGTAATATTATCTTCAATGGCCATGATATAAAAATTGCATAGCGTTGTGGATAACGAGCCGCTAATGTTTTAGGTGCGATTTCGGCAAAAATTAACACAACAAAGGTTAGCGCTATTGTCGAGATAAGAACGCCTTTGTCGCCATAGAAATTAACAGCAATAATAGTGGCCACAGCTGATGCTAGGATATTGGCAAAGGTATTGCCTAATAATATAACGGTGAGTAATTTATCGGTACGTTGCAGTAATTTTAAAACACGTTTCGCGCCTTTGTGTTGCTTATCTTTAGCCAAGTGGCGGAGCTTGTAGCGATTCAAACTCATCATGCTGGTTTCAGAGCTAGAAAAAAAAGCGGACACGAGAATAAGCGCAATTAATGAGATGATGAGAAAGGGCAGTGAAAAGTTTGAGTCCATGGTGCTATTTGTTATCCAATGAGGGTGGTACCAAAATAGGCTGCAAATAAAATAAAGAAGCCCAACAGGGTGGTTTTAATTGCTAATTTACCACGCCAACCGGCTAAGTAACGCCCAGCAAGTAATACTGCAAAGATTAACCAAGAGGCCATGCTTAAAATTGTTTTTGACAGTAAATCAGGTCTGAAAATATTATGGAAAAAGAAAATACTAGAAATAATAACAGCGGTTAATAGAGCAAATCCAATCCAGATAGTTTGGAATAAGAAACTTTCCATTGTTTGCAGTGCGGGTAACAGACGTAAAATGGAGGTTTTCTTTGCTTGTAGCATTCGCATCTGAACGGCCAAAAAGCATGCTTGTAATGCAGCAACACAGAGAAAACTTGCTGTGATGATGGATAAGAGTATATGAATAAGAGGCTCTGTGTGACCGCGAGTATTGATAACAAAATAAGTTGGAATAAGCCACACTGCCAAAATTGATAAAATGGCAAGAGGGAATATAAACATGCACAAGTTGAGGACAGGCATATGGATGTTTGATAGTAATATCAGTAAACCAACCAAGCAAAAGATCAATGATAGAATGTTGAAATAGCTTAAGTTTTGTCCCATAGGCAAATATATTAATAGGTGTAACAGCCATGCGTGTAGTAAAACGGCAGTAAAGCCAGAAACATAAACTATTATTGTGAGTTTACGTATGGTGTATTTAAAGGTGAGTCGCTGGCATATGGTAGCAATTAAATAAAATACGATGCTAAGGCTTGCGAGTAGGGGTAAGATCATTTGTCTATAGTCGCACATCTTGCTGAATATTTCTAGACTAGAGCTGCTTTGCAACGGCTGTCTAATTAATATACAATCTTGAGTTGTATTAAAATAATAATAAAGCATGTGTATTTATGGTTTATCAATCGACTAACATTCCAAAGATTTTTTATGAGGCCAAAAATGAAGGCGTTAAGAAACAATGGGAGACTTTAACTCGTGCACAACAAGATTTCATACGCTTAAACATTAAAAATGTAGTCATTCTTAATGTTTCGGATATTCAGCAGCAAGAAGTTTTACGTGAATGCCAGGCGAATATTACATGTCAATTAACTGAGATAGCTAAACTTTATCAAGAGCGAGATATTCCCACCGATAGTGATCAAAAGGATGTGGAGCATATAATAACTCTTTCCACGCTACAAATGTTAGCACATCGTCATTTCTCTCAATATGAAGTATTTAAAGATTTGCTTATGATCCCTTTGGGAGAACAGTTACTAAAAATTAGATTCTTTGGGATGGAGAAATATTTACTCGGCCTGGGAATACCTGAAAATTTAGTTGGGTGTGTGAAGCATAGAAATAGTCAGGTAAACTTTAGCCAGCTTGAATCTTCTATTAATGACATCTTCGCTAGATTGCTGGGACTAAAAAAAGATTGTAACAAAATGAAACTACTGATCTTCATTCTATATTCTGGGTGTTTACAGAGGGAGATGACAATCTTAAAAGAATTCCCACCACTGATTAAAAGATATCGGGCTTATCGCAACACACATTTTTTAGCGACGAGTTTGGGTTCTTTTTTAGGTGTGATTTCAAGCTTACCCTTGGGCTCGGTTGGCACATTTATTGCGCCAGCATTAAGTTGGCTCTTTTGGGATGATAGTGCAGAAAAAAATCAAGTTGAGAAGTTACGTATTATCACTGGAGGTGGTCTTCCTTTTCTTAATTTCTGTCGGATTATTGAGGATGTTTTGGATGCTAAGAGTGAGCATCTTAATTATAATAATACAAAAAAAATTCTTAGGGATAAAATTCTAACATCGAATAATTTATTAGAGGCCATTAAAAAAGAAGATAAAATTCTTTATGACAAGCTAAATCTAATTTCACTTAAAACTCGATTTCCAATTGTAGAATCCCGGGGGCTAGTTAAAAAAACAGTAAAAGCTGAGTTCGCTTCCATTGTTACCCAAGAAAATATCGAGTATAAACCTGAAGCCAATCAAAACAGCATTGTTTTTCAAGGGGGCTCTAGATCGAAAAGTCATCTTGTTCCAAAAACAAACGAGATGATAATAGCTTCACCAAAATCACTAATTGAAGCGTATAAAGTTCTTTTGAAAAACACGAGTATAGCCATTTTCAAGTATTGGATAAAAGCACAAATTTGTTCTCTAGAGCTTATTGATAAAGTTGAAAGCTTTATTAATACCACCGAAATGCTTAATCGCTTTAATGAGTCTATGGGGGTTGTAGAATATGCTAAGAAATGGGCTGTAGTACCTAGTCATAAATATATTCTTCAAACAAAAGGTATAAAAAAAACTTGGTGGCATCGCTTGCGCTCAATAGCTCAAGAACATTATTATCTTGTTATGCAAAAGTCAGAAATAGTTGATGTTGAGCAAAAAAATAAACTAGCCGCATTATTCCCAGCCAGTCTGAATTTCTTAGCTCCACATTTAATGTTGATTATCAAAGTATTGCAGATATAGTGCAAGCGAGAATATTTAATATTGCCTCAGTGGCTACGAACTTGGTTAATATGCATACTTATATTTTACCAAGTGCTGTACGGTCCATTCATAATAAACAGGTTGATATGATTTATGCGGCGGCTGATGTACCTAAAGACAATAGTACGCAAAGCTTTATTTTAAAAACATTATATAAAACGTTTAAGAAGTTAAATCTTGGTTGGAGATTAGCAGGTAATTTACAAAATTATTACTTTAATTATTACCAGAATCTTGATTGCTTAGAGGTCACGTTACTTCCAACGCTACAACTATTAACTAAAAGTGGAATTTTGGAGCGAGTTTCTTCTATATGGATTAATTTAGTACAACCGATACTTTGTGATGTATGCGAAAATCTGACGATAGAACTGATTATTTTTGATGAAGACACCTTTAAAATAGTCTTGTCCATGCTGCAGGGTAAACACCTGCCAGTTAATCAAAAAGGCATGATATTATTGTTAGCCTTCTTACTTGTAAATCACGAGAAATTAGCTGGCGACAATTTTTTTCGTCTAGTTGGATACAAAAAGCTTGGGTTTAGTGAGCAACTTCAGGCTAGATTGAAGCTCGGTTTTGAACATGTCATTCAATCTCTGAATCTGAAACCACTTGGTTACTTTAATGCCAATGTGTTTTTCAATCATGCTGATTTAACTCTTGCTTATGAAATTAGTCAAAATATTAAAAAGCCGTAATATCTACGGTAGGCTAATGAATGAATTAGGCTATAATCCTATTTCAAGTTAAGGAAAAAATATGAAATCGATTAATACAGAAATTATTATAGAAGCAACAAAGGCTACGGTTTGGCAAGTGCTGACTAATTTTAAGGAATACTCTAATTGGAATCCATTTATTATTTCGATAGAGGGCCATTGTGTGTTGGATTCTAAATTAAGCATTACGATCAAACCTGAAGGTGGCAAAGGAATGGTTTTTAAGCCTAAAATTATTAAGTATGAATCAGCTGAAGAATTTCGTTGGTTAGGACGATTTCTTGTACCTAATATCTTTGACGGAGAACACATTTTTGAACTACATGCTCTTGGGCCTAATCGAACGCAGTTAATTCAGCGAGAAACCTTTTGTGGGATCTTGGTGCCTTTAGTCTTTAAAAAAATTGGGCCAAGTACTCAGCTGGGGTTTGAAGCTATGAATCTGGCTTTGAAAGAACATTGTGAAAAGCAGCATCACTAAAAAATAGTGATGCTGTAAGCTTTTATTCAGAAGAAATTTTTTCACTTAGTTCATTGAGTCTATCAGCATACACCTGATTTTTATCGATAACTTGTGAGGGTACTTGCATGCCACGTTGCACAGCTGGTCTGGCAGAAACGAGCTCTAACCAACGTTTAAGATGCTGCAAATCATTAGAGGCAATGGGGTGAAGAGGTGCTAGAGGCAAACATCACGTAGTATTTAAGTTGCTAGCTATAAAATAGGGGCGTATGATCATTAACTTTTAATGGGATGAAACGCTTTGCCATGTTTTTAATAAACATTAGTTATACTGAAATCACAGAAGAATCAGAAGCACTTCTGCCCGCGCATATCGAATATTTACAACAGTATTATGATAATGGCACCTTTGTGCTGTCGGGCAGTAAAGTCCCGCGGACAGGTGGTGTCATAATAGCCAATGGTACTGATAAAAAAGTACTGACTAAAGTGATGCAAGATGATCCATTTTATGGTTTAGATAATGTAGAATACGAATTGATAGAATTCGAAGCTAAGCGGGTTCAGCTAGAGAATTTTATAGGTTAAATAAGACATTTATGTTCAGCACACTAATAAAGCAAGCACTTCCAAAAAACGCACAAGATGTGATCCAATGGGGACAACTGCATGGTTCGGCGACAGGTTTGGCTTTGGTCAACGCCGCGCAAGCGGTACAGCAACCATTATTAATTATAACAACCGATATGGTACAAGCAAACGAGCTATATCATGCGTTGCGATTTTATGCGGATTCTACGCTACCAATTTCTATTTTCCCTGATTGGGAAACGTTACCTTATGATACTTTTTCCCCGCATGAAGATATTATCTCCAAGCGATTAACTACATTAGCCAGTTTGGGTACTCTGCAGCAAGGCGTCATTATCGCGCCGATTACGACATTAATGCATCCCCTAATGCCTGCCGATTATTTGTCGGCTCATAGCTTGTATATTAAACAGGGTGAAAAGTTTTCACCCGAGAATATACGCCGCAGCTTAACTCAAGTAGGTTACCATGCTGTGCAACAAGTGATGCACCATGGCGAATTTGCGATTCGTGGCTCGATGATGGATATTTTTCCGATGGGCTCGGACACGCCTTATCGGATTGATTTATTTGATGATGAAATTGAAACAATCCGTATTTTCGATCCTGAAACTCAGCGTTCAATTGAAAAAATTAATGAAATAAAATTATTACCCGGTAAAGAGTTTCCGCTAACCGATAAAAGTATAGAGTTGTTTCGTGAGAATTGGCGTGCAGCGTTCACGGGCAGCCCGACGGATAGTCCTATTTATGAGAGTGTTACCAAAGGTTTAAGCCCTAATGGTATTGAATACTATTTACCACTTTTTTATGAAGAAACAGCAACTTTATTCGACTACTTACCTAAGCAAGCTATCATTGTTCACCATCAAGATGATTACCAAGCGGGTATTGATTTTTGGCAAGAAGTTGAAACACGTTACGACCAGTATGGTCACGACGTCATACGTCCTT
>JAWUYR010000018.1:0-9589 GCA_034110705.1 Gammaproteobacteria bacterium
CAAAGCTTGTTTCAGTATATCGAAGGGTATTATAATCACAAACGAAGGCATTCATCGATTGGATACCAATCACCCAGTCAATTTGAGATGGCTGCGTGAGTTCGTAGAAGTGAGTGTCTACGGAAATGGGGGAAGATTAAAGCTTCAATATTTGCAGGAATTGAATAGAATTAGTTAATGGCCTATTTTTAGCTATGTGAGTTAACTGTTCTCTTATCTTGAAATCAAGTTCATAAAGAGCCTCTACTACTTTATTTGGGTCAGATTTAGGATAAGTAAGAGGGTACGATGTCATTTCAATGCAACTGCCATGGCAACAGTCCTCTATATAAAGTAGAAAGCTATATGACTGCGCTTGATAACAATAAACGACATCACCAATGATTTGTTCTTTACTGAAACGACTTTTTTCATCGATTATTAGGGCATAACTTTCCAGTTCAAAACCAAACGTTAATGGGCGGGCATTATGTTCGATGCTCATATTCTTATTATCTCTTAATGCTAAATTTTATTGATTGAACTGTTTACTTTGCCTGTACAGAAAATCAGAACTTAAGAGAGCTCCTGTTCAACAAAGTCAGCGAGTATTTACGGTCGATTAAAAATATACCTTACCACATGTTGAATAATCAAGCCGCTAATGAAATTGTTTGTTGTTGTGATACTAAAATATTCCTCTAATTTTCGTTATGGACTTGATATTGTTCGATGAACTATATTTAATTTTGAGGCATTAAGATAGAATTCGATTCATACTTTACAGTTTATTTGCTCAATAAATACACTTTGAGGGAGTACTTGTTGACATTTTGTCGTGTACTGAAAAGCGTTGATTTAAACCACATTTCCTTAAGTGTTTCTTAATAATTTCATGCTAAAGTGCGTGATAAACTTAAGGGAAATGTAGAAATGGACTATGCTTGCCAAGCAGTATTATCGAGCCCTAACATAAGAAATTTCATCCCTTTTCCGGGCAATAATTCTATTTTCTATCCAATATTACAGTCATTCTGGGTCGAAGGAATGTCAGCATACAATACAGTATTTTATCCAGGTGAGCCTTATCCTCTGAGTTCTCAGTTTGAACATTATATGACATCCATTATTGATGTTCAAAGCGTTGCGCACTATCTGTTTACTAATAACGTTAGCAGAATGGTGAGTTCAGAGATATTAGGTCAGGTTCAAGTTCTGCACAGATAATTCATCAAATCTTTGAGATATAGTCTTTATAAAGGAGGAGAAGACTTCCGTATTTTTCATTTAGAGCAACTTACAAACGTAGCTAAGTATGTTATTGAGGCTATCAATAAGCTGAGCTCTGGGAATGTTCGGAATTTATCTTTTACGGACTACCTACAAGAGCGCATTAATATTGGAATGAATGTATTGGCTCGAATCGAAGTGGACTTAAAGCTTACCAAAGACTCAAATTTCAAAATTTTTTATGACTCGTTCATAAATGTATATGTGGGAGATTTGTATTATTACTATATTGTTAATGCCATTATACACCGCGGCACTCCTCGATTGAACGAAGTTGAAAAAGCAGAACTTCGTCACTATATTTATTACTTAGCAGATATTCCGGCATATCGAACACAAATTCCAATGTGGAGCTATATTCTGCCACAATTGATCCCCAGTCCAGATATAGATTTGTTATCACTTTGTAAAGAAAAGAGCTTACATAAGCTCATGCTAGATAGTTTTCTTGCATCAATTCATTTGAAAACAAGATATGCCCACATTATTTTTGAAACAAATTTTAATTCACATCCCTATATAGTATTGTGGGAAAGATTTATAGAATCACAACCAAATCCATCATTATGCTTCTTGGTGGCGCAGGAGTATGAGAAAATTAAAGGTTATTTCAAGCTCTATGGTAAAGTTGATGATACACCCACTATTCGTATTGATATTTTTATGCTAAGGATGATGGGATCTTTGGGTTTTAGTATAAAAGAAGTAAAAGCACAAAAAGCGCATGAACCGGTTGGTCTGACAGATAAAGTTTACGTTTATCAAGTCCGCATCTATGATGTTGCTTACTGGATTCATAAAAATCTACGGCCAGAACACAGTGTATTTAATGACAAAGGTATAGCTGAATATCACCCTGCAAGAGCACGTCCTTCAACTAGTTATAGTCAGCGGCTCATGAATCACTGTAATACGGCTATTGCATCAGTCTATGAATACGTAAATGAAAACCCTAAAACGGTCGCTGGGACTATCGGTGGCACAGTTGTTACAAGCGGGCTAGCTTGGCATGCAAAAGACATCTATCAACAACGGCAACAAAGGAGGGAGAATAGCAACAAAAACATTCAAACACTTAATGCAATATTGCAGGCATTTTCAATTCATTGCAAGCATCAAGTTGAAAGTCAAGATAGTCAAACGCTGGTTGTGCAATACCATGATGATTGGAACATAACAGCTGAAGAAATCAAAGCTTATATCAGACTCTCTGCTGTTAAACAGAAGACTAAAAGCAACTACTTAAAGAACCTTGAACATTATTCTGGGTTATCAAATTGTAAGTTAACAGCGTATGGTATGCAATAGATTAAAACTGTTCTTATCATGAATGATATCAGCTTGAAAGAAGCAGACGATCTTAACATCTCTACAATTGCCGTCCCAGATGAGGCTGTTTTTTCAGATGAGGTGCTAACAGAAATAATTGACATACTAATTCAACGAGCTGTTGAATCATTTGAAAGTACTGAAGACTATCAATTTAGAGAGGCTTGTCAGTTTGTTGACATAATGTTTAACAAGTTTGAACAAATGATAACCTTATTAAACGCGGTTAAACTTAAAGTGACGCGCTGTGAAAATGACCACCAACAATACAAGACACAATATGCGGATGCTCTCGAACATAAAATAAAAAAGAAAATAGATCCTATTATTCAACGGCATGCTCGACTAGTTTCGATGAGCAAAAACTTGGACAGAATGATTGCTGACTTAACGGTAGAGCAGAGTAAGTTGGTGAACGAATATATTTTGCATTCTGCACCAGAACGAATACTTAATGAAGAAGTTTTACAAGCTAAAATCACAACTGCGAAGGAATTACATAAACGTGACTCTGCTGAGTCATCGAGTTCCAATACTGCTTTGCAAGAAACTCAAAAGTGGATTGAGAACTCTAGTAGGCATGATGCAACTGTGAGCAAGCCTCCTTTACTAGCAATAACGGTACCAGAAGTTGAGCCGCAAGCTGAAATAAATGTCGTTGTACCTAATAAGCCAGACCAAGCAGCATGGCATGCTAGACGAACAGAAGAGCGTAAACGACGCACTGAGCAACGGCAAAGAGAGTTAGAAAATAGCATTGCACCAGTAATGCTTGAGCTACTTAAGGGGTTTCAGGTTGAAACAAGTTTATCAATACCGGTAGAAAATACTGTATCTGAAAAAAATTGCTTACTATTTGACATGATTCGCTATCTTGAAATTATAATGGCGATTGCCGAAATGCATAATAAAAAAAGTGTGCTTGGTTTCATTCGTGAATTTCGAAATCATTTGGTGCATCCCGAGATATCACATAAGAGAGAAACGATAATGCTTTATGCTCAAGCAATTTACACCTCGCAAATTGATAAAGTACAAGTATTAAACTCTCCTAATAACACGACTTCATGTTACGGTGTTAGCGGCAAAGCAGCCGGGCCTCTTGTTTCTGCATTAAGAGATTGTATAAAGACATTTACTTTTAAAAACGATTCAATGTTTGAAAATAAATTAGTTGGCATATTCACTATGTTTTATGAGTTATGTGCCGAGCTGGATATCTTGCGCACGATGCCGCATACATTTCCAAGAGTGCTTGTTATGTGGGTTGCCAAGCTGGTTGCCTTGCGCCAGCAGATAAAACACACGATAGGGGATGATGAGTTCGGCAAACTTTGTCAATATATACCCTTAATTCGTACTGAGAGTATGGAGCCAGCACTTGAGCAAAGGAACTATAGCATGCATTTTTCAACTAAAGAAAAGGTTGGTGCTGGTGCATTATCGAAGCCGAGTCAACCCGCATACTATAGCTCAGTTCGATTAGATATTACTGAAGAAAATATTGCGGCAGCGCTTGCATTCGTGCGGGCAGTTGACACAAGAGTGCTAAGGGTCGGGATGAGAAGGTACTGTACTTTAAACGCCATCACATTTGAACAGGCTTTAAATCCATCTGCTGACGAATTTGTTTTTCGGCAGTAATCAAAAATAAAAACTATCAATTGTTGCAAGAAATTATGAATAAATTTAGTTCAAAAAAGGACAAGTTTGTTTTAAATCAATATTGGTAAACAACTTCACCCTAAATAACTTGACTATACTTTAAGCTGATTGCCTTTCATCTTTTCTATCCCTATGCAATGGGTAGGCGTTTAGTAAATTCTCTTTTTTGTCCAGTTTTACCCCCACATCAGAGTGCTATAGTCGTTGGCTCTAATAAACTTAATATCATGAGAATATATTTTGGAAAGGGCACAGTATTGAGATTTTTACGAAATTGGCTCCCCGGGACAGATTCGAACTGCCGACCAAGTGATTAACAGTCACCTGCTCTACCACTGAGCTACCGGGGAGTAGTGATTTGAGCGGCATATTATCTAGATTTTTTGCTTAAGTGTCAATGCCTTCTTGAATTTAAGCTGTTCTTTTTATTCTATTTTTCTTCCAGAGCCATCATTTTTGCTTGAAGTGAATAATATCAATAGGTTAGTGAGATGCTGCTGCAAATGTTATTACATTAACAAACACATAATTCAATCTTAATTGATGGGACCTGCTGGATTAAATTCAGGCTCACATGGCCTAATGCTCTGTTCTGGCAAACCTTGTGATTTTACATCTTCCCATGGAATTGATGCAACTCTACTATCCATATATACAACGATGAGTGATTTACTTTGATCATTTAATATCTTAAAAATCTGCTCAGTTCTAAATGAGCGGAGAATTTGATGACTCGCTATATCATAAATTTTTAAGGTACGGTTAATTAACACTATTGCTAGTGTGCTGCCATCTTGGCTGATCTCACAAGAGGTTATATTGGCCTCAAAATCTGATGATATAGGCAATGATGTTAATAAATAGCTCCTTGGGTTAAACTGGGTAAAAGCCAATTCCCTCCCCGCTGCTGACACAATTATATTGTTGTTGAAAGCTATACACTTAATCATTTCTTTGTGACGTAGTGGTAATTTGTAACTCCAAGGAAAAAAGCGAATCACTTCCAGTGCACCACTTTTTGAGCCTATAAGCAGACAATGAGGTAAGTAACTATAGCAACTCATATGGGAGTAAAATTCATCACTTTTATGATAAATTTCTACTGTTATTTTAACGTCAAGCTCTGAAGTATCAATTTTGAGATAGTCAATTTGCTCAAACGCATTTGGAATGCGTAGTTTACTTCCATCCATTGTCAGAGCGCAATAAGGGATATGATAAGGTTTTGCTTTATAAGGGTATAAAGGTTTTATAAAGTTTTTTTTAATATGGCTAATGTCTAAAGTCAGTGTTTGCCCGGCAAGAAGAGCCTTAAGAGCCAAACCATAAAAATATGGCATACCATCATCTGGTTGAATTATAAGGCAAAGGTATTCATTTTTGTTAAGTGCACAGCCTAAAAATCTAGTGTTGGGGGCCGCTCTTTTTTCTACAATACAATTACCATTGCTACTGTTGAAAATATTGAGAGATTCATCTTCATAAATAATAAGCACAAAGGCTTTGTTCTCACTTAATACGGCGGATCTTATTTCTCCTACTAAACCTATTTTTACTGGTCTTGATGTTGCTGGAATCACTGCTTTAGAACTACTAGCACCCATACATTCTCCGCTGTCTTCACAGAATTTAATTGAAAAACTACGATCTAACATATCTTTTAAAAATTAAGGAGGCATTAACCACTTTTTGCCTAGCCATCAGGTGCCTGTTAAATATCAAAATAAGACATTTGAAATCATTTTTGTTTACGCTTTAACAATCGATGTAAAAGCTATTCTAGGTAAGCTGTGAAGAAACATTAGATTCTATTTCAGAAAAAAGGTTATTCTTTAAATAAAATAATATTTACAACAGAGCCTTCTTAATACGCTGTAAGCCACTGCTAAGTAATTCATTGCTCGTGGCATAGGATAAGCGTATATGCCCTGGAGAGCCAAAGGCAGAGCCAGGCACGACAGCGACTTGCGCATTCTCAAGGAGATAGGCACAAAATTCGATATCATCTTTCAAGCCTAATTTGGTGATAGCCTGGTTAACATCTGGGAATAAGTAGAAGGCTCCTTGTGTTGGGTTACACGTGAACCCAGGAAGTGCATTAATGCCTTGTAAAACAAATTGCTGTCTTTGTTGATAAACGGTTACCATTTCAGTTATACAATCTTGTGAGCCGTTTAAGGCTGCTTTAGCAGCAGCTTGCGCAATTGAGCAAGCATTAGAGGTGCTTTGTGACTGTAGTTTTTTCATCGCTTTAATAATCGCTTCAGGGCCTGCAGCATAGCCAATGCGCCAGCCTGTCATCGCATAAGCTTTAGAAACACCGTTAATCACAATAGTGCGTTCGTACAGCTCTGGACATTCCATCACAATGTTCTTAAAAGATTGTTCAGCCCAGCAGATATATTCGTAAATATCGTCACTAATAATGTAAACGTGAGGATGTTTCAATAACACTTTAGCTAAGGCTTTCAATTCCGCATGGCTATAAACCATACCCGTTGGATTAGAGGGGCTGTTGAGGAAGAATAGTTTAGTTTTTGGTGTGATAGCGTGTTCGAGTTGTTCTGGTGTTATTTTAAAATCAGCATGTCGGTCAGTATCGACTATCGCAGGTTTTGCTTCAGACAATAACACAATCGACGGATAGCTAACCCAATAGGGTGCTGGAATAATGACTTCATCGCCTGGGTTCAGCATCGCTTGGCACGCATTATATACACTTTGCTTGGCACCCGTGGAAACTAAAATTTGGCTTAAAGAATAATCAAGCCCATTATCATGATGCAACTTATCTTTAATCGCTTCTTTTAAGCTTGCAGTGCCATCTACGGCAGTGTAATAACTTTTATTATTTTCAATCGCGACAATTGCAGCTTTTTTAATGTGGTCCGGCGTGGCAAAGTCGGGCTCACCTGAGCCTAAACTAATAACATCGATACCTTGAGCTTTTAGTTCAGCAGCTTTAGCGCTAACAGCAAGGGTGGCAGAGGGCTTGATAGCATCGAGTTTTGTTGCAGTAATGGGTGACATGAGTAAGGCTCGCTGTTGGTTAATTAGTTGGTAATAATAGCACTTTCTAAGCCAAAAAACTTCAGCCCCGCTAATGTTAGGTTAAGAATCAATTCGTACAATACTAGCTTGAAATAATTAGATCCTAGAAAACATGCCTAAAAAAGTTAATACCAACGCTGAAGCGACACACGAACAACTGTTAGCCGTTGCTATGCAATTGGCAGGTCAATTAATGCGTTCCAAACAATATCCTCGAGATTTTGTTGTCAATTATATTTCTTCTCTTTTGGGTACCTGGCTTGCTGGGCAAGTATTTTCTCAAATTCCAAAGGTGGGTATGCTTGCATCTACACCAGGAAAGTTGACATCGATCTTAAGCCGCATAAATGATATGCCAACTAGGGAGCAAAAAATAATAGCCGAGGGGTTTGAGAGCAGTTTTCTGGGAAAAATTGGTTTTTTAGACTCAAAAATATCAGCAGAGTGCAATACTTCCATAGGATTTGGGACTATCTTAGCTTATTTTAAAAATGCTTTACCTGATGGACATGCTTACCTTACTAGATTTCCTTTAGACACGATCCTTCAAGGAAGCTCACAGAATTTAAAGCATTATTTAAATGAATTTCCAATTGAAGATACGAGATTAATTGTATCACTTAAAAAACTACTCACGACATCTGAGGTGAGAGATGTTATGACTCAAGTGTTTAAGCTTGGTAAAAAAGCACGTTGTCTGCCTTAGAACAAAAAAGCTTGTTGATGAGCTATAATTTTCTCTGTGAAAAAGTTGGTTTAATAAAATTCTTGGTTAGCTTAAATTTAACTAAATATGCATTAACGTGTGTTAATAATTTATGTCGACTTATAATGTGTCTATTTATTCTTTTAGCTCAAGGTAATATATCTGAAAAAATGTTTGGGACGCTTTCTTTAGAGCTACAACTGACATCGACTAAAAAACGAAGCTTAGAAAATATGACTGACTTAATGTCTTTAAATGCATCAGATGCAGAGCTTTATTTAAAAGCTCTGCAGGCACTAGAGCGAGAGTCTATTCCGTGGCAGCGGTATTGGGATAGAGCGATTGCAATAGTGTTGCCAATGATTATAATGTTGTTTCTTTTTACTGATATGGATGATTTGAGCGGGGCATATTGGTTAGGTAGCTTTATTATGCCAATTTTCTTCACTTTATTAAAGTCAACTATCCGACAACTGCATCATTTAGCGGGCTCACTGAAACCTACCCAATATTATGTTAATGCTGTAGAGAGCTGGTTGCAGACAGCTTTGTTACTTTCTCCTGCGACTCCAGTTTTCAACAACGTGATTAGCCTAACAAAAATTGAGATTAGCCATGACTGGGAGCAAATTCAGTTTGAAATAGTGCCTAAAGATACACAAAGTGGGTCGATATTAAAGATTATGCTACTTATCATTAAAATGTTAGAGCATTTTAAAATAGATTATATTGTTGTTAGAAAAAAACATAAAACCGTAGCCGCTATTTATGTGCGAGCAGCCGATGCATATGCAAGTTTAGCCTCAAGCATTGGCGGCATGGGGTCATCGGTCCAACAATTTAATACATTACTAGCCATGAATTATGAAAAATTACAGTGTCGCACATCGATAGAAAAAAACGTATTAAATCCATTCAGACGTAATAAAACTATAATGGCTTATTGGTGGAATGAGACTCATGACAGAACACTGGAGTGTGACATTAAATTTTTCGAAGAGATAAGTTTAGATGCGACTTTTATGTCAAAAAATAATATAATGGTTAATCAGGGAATATATACGTTTAAAATGCTAATTGGAGCTCATGTCTTTCCGCAGCTAGAAAAAATATTAGTTGAAATAAAGGAAATGATAAGTCAGCCTATAATGATGTCTTCATCAGCACCAAAAGCCACTTCTGCCTATTCTTTTTCAATAAGAAAACGGGTAGAGCCACAAGCTGTTGCAGGCCCAAGAGGAGGGGCCAGTGTGGCAGAAAAACCAAAGGTTATTGATCCGACTTGGTCCATAGGGAGACATACTCATCGGGCAAGTGATGAAAATGTACATATGATTAGAGGCACGGAATATTATAAAAATCCTATTTATGTAGTAGGAACCATAATCTTCCCCCATTTCCGTAGACACTGACTTCTACGAACTCACGCAGCCATCTCAAATTGACTGGGTGATTGGTATCCAATCGATGAATGCCTTCGTTTGTGATTATAATACCCTTCGATATACTGAAACAAGCTTTGTTTTGCTATCAATCGAGTTGAATAAACCTGTTGATGAACAAGCTCCA
>JAWUYR010000019.1:0-14838 GCA_034110705.1 Gammaproteobacteria bacterium
GCGCCGAAGATTTTTGATATTTCAGGTTTTCATACGCACCCACAATAAATGTGGATGACGGTATTGATTGGTATTATTGACGTGATTGCCTGTGCCGCAGCGATCTTTTTTGTCGATAACAAAGGGCGTAAGCTGCTTTTGTATTGGGGTTACTTAGGCATGGGAATTGCAATGCTGATTTTATCGGCTTCATTCGGCTTAAACATTCACAATGAATTCTTTAAAGTGCTTGATGTGCTATCGATTGTCGCCTTCTTAGTACCGTTTGCCTTTAGTGCAGGTCCAATTGCATGGTTATTATGTGCTGAAATATTCCCTCTTAAAGGACGTGATTTTGGTATGGCTGTTGCGACCAGTACTAACTGGATTTGTAATTTCTTTTTAGCATTAGTCTTTTTAACCGTCTTGAACAAAATTGGTTCTGGTAACACCTTTTTGATTTTTGCTGTTTTTAACTTAGCGTGCTTATTTGTGGTGTTTCGCTATATTCCTGAAACGAAAGGAATATCTCTTGAGCAGATTGAAAAGAACTTATTGGCTGGTAATAAGCTACGTGATATTGGGCTCCATAAGTAATGCAACGCTTTGGTATGACTATCGGCATTAAGCCGGAGATGATCGAAGAATACAAAAAGTTGCATGCTGATGTATGGCCAGGTGTTCTTGAGCAACTTGAGTTGCATCATGTTAAAAACTACTCTATCTTTTTACATGATAATTTACTTTTCGGTTACATGGAATATCATGGTAACGATTACGAAGCTGATATGGCCGCGATTGGTGCTGCTGAGATTACTCAGCAATGGTGGAAGGTTACAGAGCCTTGCCAACAGCCGCTACCAGGCCGAAAAGAAGGCGAGTGGTGGACACCAATGGATCCCGTATTTTATATGGCGTAGATGAGAGCTACGCGCCGCTGTTTGTAGCTTCTTCCCCCTAAAGCCTAAATCTAATTCCTAACAATGGAGATTAAAATGACAGACAGACTAAAAGGCAAAAAAGCCGTTATCACCGCTGCAGCTCAAGGTATCGGTCGTGCATCCGTTATCGCTATGCTTAACGAAGGCGCATCCGTTATTGCTACTGATATCAATGAATCAGCATTAGAAGCTTTAAAAACAGAATTCCCTCAAGTAAAAACAAAATTACTCAATGTCTTAGATGAAGAAGCTATTAAATCTTTCGCCAAAGAAATCGGTGCTATTGATGTTATGTTTAACTGCGCAGGTTTCGTGCATAACGGCACTATTTTAGATTGCAGGGATAAAGACTGGGATTTCTCATTTAACTTAAACGTAAAATCGATGTTTCATATGATCAAAGCATTTTTACCCGCAATGATAGAATCTAATGGAGGCAGTATTATTAATATGTCTTCAGTAGCTTCTAGTGTAAAAGGCGCGCCGAATCGTTTTGTTTATGGCACCAGTAAAGCGGCTGTGGTGGGGTTAACTAAATCTGTTGCCGCTGATTTCATTAAACAAGGTATTCGAGTGAATGCGATTTGCCCAGGCACTGTTGAATCACCTTCATGGGAAGACCGCGTTAAAAACCAAGGTGATGATCCTGAGAAAACCCGCCAAGAATTTATTGCTCGCCAGCCGATAGGCCGTGTGGGTAAACCTGACGAAATTGCGGCACTGGTGGTATATTTAGCCGGTGATGAAAGTGGGTACACAACGGGTACTGTTAATGTTATCGATGGTGGTTGGAGCATTTAGCCCCATACTCGCGATAAATCGCCTATACTCAACTGCAATTCATTAAAAGAGGTACCTCAATGAAACTACTCCGTTATGGGCCACTCGGCCAAGAAAAACCAGGCGTTCTTGATAAAGATAATAATATCCGTGACTTATCAGCTTATATTAATAATATTTCGAAGGATGCATTGCTTCCTGAGTCACTCGATAAGCTGAATAAACTTGATATTGAAAGCTTGCCATTAGTTGAGGGAACTCCTCGTTTTGGTGCCTGTGTGGGTAATGTCGGTAAATTTATTTGTATCGGCCTCAATTATGCTGATCATGCCGCTGAAGGCGGTATGGAAGTACCACCAGAGCCGACCATCTTTGCTAAATGCACAAGTGCCATCTGTGGCCCAAATGACGATGTCATCATTCCTCGTGGCTCAACTAAAACGGACTGGGAAGTAGAGCTGGGCGTTATTATTGGTAAAGGTGGCAAATATATTACCGAAGAAAATGCGATGCAACATGTTGCTGGTTTTTGTGTGATTAATGATTTATCTGAGCGTGAATATCAAATAGAGCGTTCAGGACAATGGATTAAAGGTAAAAGCTGCGATACCTTTGGACCGATGGGGCCATATTTGGTGACCAAAGATGAAGTAGCCGACTCACAAAATTTAGATATGTGGCTCGAAGTTGACGGTAAGCGCTTTCAAAATGGCAATACTAAAACCATGGTATACACGGTGCCTTTCATTGTGCATTACTTGAGTCAGTTTTTTAGTTTGCAACCTGGAGATGTCATTTCTACAGGAACGCCTGCCGGTGTTGGCCTGGGACAAAAGCCTGAGCCGATTTATTTGCGAGAAGGGCAAACTATGAATTTGGGCATCACAGGCCTTGGTGAGCAGAAGCAGCAAACTGTTAAGGACGTTTAGTCGGAAGATTTGAGTTTAAGAACTCAAGCTGTTTTAATTTTTTTGTCTCAGCATCGTGTTGAGGGATAAGAAGAGGAAAAAATGTTACATGCAGAAAAAACCCCAAATAGGACTATTCGCCACCTGCCTAGTTGACGCAATGCGCCCATCCGTTGGTTTTGCTTCCATTAAATTATTAGAACAAGCCGGTTGCGAAGTTATTGTACCACAATTACAAACATGTTGTGGTCAACCGGCTTATAATTCTGGCGATAAAAAAGATACTAAAAAACTAGCCATTAAAGTCATTGAATTATTTTCCGAGTTCGATTATGTGGTGGTGCCATCAGGTTCTTGCGCAGGAATGATCCGCGACCATTACCCTTTGTTGTTTAGCGACGATCCTTCTATGAGCCTTAAAGCTAATCAGCTTGCAGCGCGCACTTATGAATTAGCCTCATTTTTAGTAGACGTTATGCACTTTAATAAAATAAAAGCATCTTATGATGGTGCTATTACTTATCATGATTCTTGTGCCGGATTACGTGAATTAAACGTGAAAAAACAACCGCGTGAGTTATTACATCAAGTTAAACAAGCCGTCTTTAAACCATTGAAAGATGCCGAAACCTGTTGTGGTTTTGGTGGAACTTTTTGCGTTAAATATCCTGATATCTCAAATGAAATGGTCAGTAAAAAAATTGATTGCATCAAGAAGAGTCAAGCAGACACTTTATCCGCCGGTGATTTAGGTTGCCTGATGAATATGGCTGGTAAGTTAGAGCGTGAGGGTTCTGATGTGAAATGCTATCACGTGGCAGAAATTTTAGCGGACACGACAGATGATGTCCCGGCCATTGGTAAGCCATAACATGAAAGTTACCAGCCAACAATTTAAGAAAAATGCTTACGAAGCTATTCACGATGAGCAGCTGCAAGCGGCCTTGTTGAAAATGCAAAAAGGCGCGGTGGATAGAAGGGCACAAGCGGTTGCTGAATTACCAGAGTTTCAAGCCTTGCGTGACAAAGCTAAAGAGATTAAAGATCATACGTTAGCGCATCTCGATTATTATTTAGAGCAATACGAGCAGAAAGTTATCGCAAGTGGTAGCACCGTGCATTGGGCGCGCAATGATTCAGAAGCAAAGCAAATTGTTTTAGACATTTGCCAGCAAAAATCAGCCAAAATGATAACGAAAGGTAAATCAATGTTGACCGAGGAAATTGGTCTGAATGATGATTTGCAAGACAATGGTTTTGAGGTGGTCGAAACTGATTTGGGTGAATATATCCTACAAATTCGTAATGAACATCCTACCCACATTGTGACTCCAGCTATCCATGTTAACCAACAACAAATAACCGATGACTTTCGTAACATCCATACTCAGTTCGATCCTAAGCGGGATTTAAGCCAAGCGGAAGCGTTACTTAATGAAGCGCGACATATTTTACGCGAAAAATATTTTCAAGCTGATATTGGAATTACCGGCGCTAACTTTCTGTTAGCCAGTACAGGTAGCTCCGTGATTGTGACCAATGAAGGTAATGGAGATTTAACACAAACCTTAGCCGCTACGCATATTGTGATGGCAGGCATTGATAAAATTGTACCAAGTTTTAGTGATGTCGGTGTATTGATTCGTTTGCTCGGCCGCTCGGCTACCGGGCAAGAAATGACAACCTACACCACGATTTCTACCGGTGCTAAGCAAGAAAATGATGCCGATGGCCCTAGTGATTATCACGTTATTCTCGTTGATAATGGGCGTAGCGCCTTGCTGGGTAGTCAGTTTCAACCGATGCTGCGCTGTATACGTTGTGCGGCTTGCATGAATCACTGTCCAGTTTATCAAGCCGTGGGTGGCAAGACTTATGGTTGGGTTTATCCTGGGCCAATGGGCTCCGTGTTAACGCCGGCATTTGTTGGTGTTGATAAAGCAGGTAACTTGCCGAATGCTTCTACTTTTTGTGGTAAGTGCGCCGAGGTATGTCCGGTTAAAATTCCACTACCAGAATTGATGCGCTATCATCGTGATGAAGAATTTAAACAACACCTCTCTCCGATGCGCGCCAGAATATTAATTAAAATGTGGGCTTGGTTAGCATTGCGACCTAGGTTGTATCACTTCATGGCCAGTATCGGAATTATGATGTTAAAAAAACTAGCCGGTAAAAAAGGATTCATTCGTTCATTATTTTTAGCTAAAGCTTGGACGAAATATCGAGACTTTCCAGCACCGCAACAAGGTACTTTTTTACAACAATATAAAAAAGGCAAAAAATCATGAGTGCGCGTAATGAAATATTACAATCGATTCGCAAAGGTTTGAAGCATCAAACAACCAATGCGCCTAATGAGAATTATATTGATAACCTTGCAGAACATATTATTCCAGCGCGGGTTGAATTAAGCATAGCTAAATTAATCGAATTATTTATCAGCAAAGCTGAAGACGTCTCAGCGACTCTTATGCGCTGTATGAATAAAGATTTAGCAGCCGCGGTTACCTTATATTTCGAGAATGAATTGCCAGACAAGATTAAAGTCGCTCCTGGATTATCGAAGCTAAACTGGGGTGATCTCGCGGTAGAATTTGGTACTTGTGTTGATGCCGATAAAGTTTCTATAACCGAGGCTATTGCAGGTGTTGCAGAAACGGGCACCCTAATGTGTGCTTCTTCACCAGAAACACCAACCTTATTAAACTTTTTACCCGAGACAAGCATCATCATTATTGATAAAATGCAGATCATGAAAACTTACGAGCAGGCTTGGCAAAAAGTGAGCCAACGCTCACCGTTACCAAGAGCCATTAATTTTATTACCGGGCCATCTCGTACCGGTGATATAGAACAACAATTATTACTGGGGATCCATGGTCCCAAAAAATTACATATTATAATAGTGGAGAGAGATTTACATGACCTTAAGCATAACTGATTTAACCGTACGCGATATTCGTTTTCCAACTTCAAAAAGTCTTGATGGCTCTGATGCCATGAACAAAGACCCCGATTACTCGGCTGCCTACGTAACATTACATACTAATGAAAAGGGCGTAGAAGGTCATGGATTAACCTTCACTATTGGCCGTGGTAACGAAATTTGTGTTGCGGCCATCAAAGCCTTGGCGCCATTAGTGGTCGGCCATACGTTAGAAGAATTCACCAAAGACATGGGTGGATTTTGGAAGCATATTACCTGCGATAGTCAATTGCGCTGGATTGGCCCAGATAAAGGTGCGATTCATTTATCCACTGGTGCAGTGGTTAATGCCGTATGGGATTTATGGGCTAAAGTTGAAGGCAAACCTGTATGGGAATTACTGGCTGACATGACGCCAGAAGAATTTGTCCGTTGTATCGATTTCACGTACTTAACCGATGCGATAACACCAGCCGAAGCGCTGGCTATGTTAAAAGACAAAGCAAAAACTAAAGCTGAACGCAAACAACAAATTCTTGAAAAAGGTTATCCTGCTTATACTACTTCAGCAGGTTGGTTAGGTTATTCCGATGAAAAATTACGTCGTCTTTGCCAAGAAGCGATTGATGATGGTTGGAATCATATTAAATTAAAAGTGGGCGATAACCTTCAAGACGATATTCGTCGTTTACGTATCGCCCGCGAAGTAATTGGCCCAGAGCGTAAGTTAATGGTCGATGCCAACCAACGTTGGGAAGTTGATCAAGCTATCGAATGGATGGGGCACTTAAAAGAATTTAACCCTTGGTTCATTGAAGAGCCGACCAGCCCAGATGATATTCTTGGTCATAAAAAAATAAAAGAAGGTATTAAGCCTATTCGTGTAGCTTCTGGTGAAATGTGTCAGAATCGAATTATATTTAAACAATTTATTCAAAGCGGTGCTTTAGATGTGGTGCAAATTGACAGTTGCCGTGTCGGTGGTGTTAATGAAATTTTAGCAATTTACTTAATGGCCGCTAAATTTAATGTGCCTGTTTGTCCACATGCAGGTGGTGTTGGCTTGTGCGAATATGTGCAGCATTTGCAAATGATCGATTTCATTTGTGTGTCAGGCACCGAGCAAGATCGAGTTTTAGAATATGTTGATCACTTGCATCAACATTTTGAGAATCCAGTTGTGATGAAAGAAGGTCATTACACGGCACCATTAGCGCCCGGTTACAGCATTACCATGCTTCCAAAATCACTAGACGAATACGAATTTCCGAAGGGCGAAAAATGGGTGAATGCAGAATGAAAAAACGTAAAGTCGGTGATACAGATTTACACGTTACAGAGCTTGGATTAGGCGGAGCACCACTTGGTAATCTTTATTACGCCATTAGTAACGAAGAAGCTAACTAAGCGATTAACACCGCATGGGATAAAGATATCCGTTACTTCGACACAGCACCACAATACGGTTCTGGCTTAAGCGAACATCGATTAGGTTATACATTGCATGAAAAGCCACGCGACCAATTTGTATTATCGACCAAAGTCGGCAAAATATTAACACCAAGTCGCGAGCCTGTAAAAGCAGACGAACAATGGTTTATTGATCCACTGCCTAACAAAGTGAGTTACGATTATAGTTATGATGGTTTCAAGCGAAGTATTGAAGACAGCTTGCAACGTTTAGGTATGAGCTATATTGATATCGCCCATATTCATGATTTAGATCGTATCGTCTTAGGCGATGACTTTGACCAATATTTTAAACAAGCAATGGAATCCGGTTATCAAGCATTAGCCGAGTTAAAAGAGCAGGGTGTTATCAATGCGATTAGTCTGGGAATTAAACAATGGCAGGTTTGCGCCGAAGCTTTAAAATACGGACACTTTGATTTTTTCATGCTACAAGATAGTTACACACTATTAGATCAAGACGCGTTAGAATTTTTGAATGAATGTGAGAAAAAAAACATATCTATTCTTTTAGCCGGGCCTTTCAGCTCAGGTATTTTAGTTAAAGGCGTTAGCAAAGATGCCAAATACAAATACGGTGATGCACCAAAAGAAATTATTGAACGCGTGCAGAAAATCCAAACGGTATGCGAAGAGTGCAATGTCGCTCTACCTTCAGCTGCCTTACAATTTCCACTACGCCACAAAGCGGTTGCCTCAGTGGTTACCGGAATGCGTAAAGCCTCCCATATAGAGCAAACCGTGAATTGGTTAGACACGGATATTCCAGAAGAATTTTGGCAAGCGCTGAAGAAACAGAGTTTGATTAGTCTGGATGCTTGTTGATTTATTATTTAGATATAATCTTCTGATTAAAACAATAAATTATAGTACGGATTAAAGCATGAAAATAAAAGTTAATGGTACTGAACTGTTTTTTGATGTGTATGGCGCCAAGCTCAATATTTTAGATGATACAGTGATTGAAAAGCCAACGATGATTGTGCTCCATGGTGGACATGGTTTCGCCGATCATACCTTATATGTGGAATTCTGGTCGCAATTTTCAGAGATGGTGCAAGTTGTTTTTCTTGATCAGCGCGGGTGTGGTCGTAGCGATCAAGCGACATCAGAAGAATGGGATTTAGCACATTGGGGCGAAGATTTATTTCAGTTTTGTAAAGCACTCGATATTAAAAAACCGATTATCGCCGGTGTTTCAATGGGTGGACACGTGATGTGTGAATATATTAAGCAACATCCAGAGCACGCTGGTGGCCTGATTTTTTGTAACACGGAAGCACGCTTTGCACTAGATGATGTATGCGATATTTTGCGCGAACGCGGTGATGCTGCCGCTGCCGAGGCTTGCTACGAACAATACACAAAGCCTACAGAAAAAAGTTTACAACATTACCTTAAAAAATGTATACCACACTATGCCCGCAATCCTTATACACACCAAGAGGTTGGACGTTGTCAGGGGCAGTTGGCGGTATTTCAGCATTATTGTAAAACACAAATACGCCATCTGGATTATTCAGCTGAACTAAAAAAAATACAATGCCCAACCTTATTACTAGCTGGAGAGATAAGTCCATTTCATCCGCCGATACGCGCAACTGAAATGACAGAAATGATTTCTTCTAATTTAGTTGAGTTACAAATAATTAAGGAAGCGGGTGCTGCCGTATATAAAGACGAGCCAGAAAAATCTCGTCAGGTGGTAGAGCAATTTTTAAAACAATTTATACGTTAAGCGTGAAAAATTGAATAGCTTTTTAAGTAAGGCATATCAGGCCGGGAGCCGTTTACAGAATACTTACCGCGTAACTGCATGCCGCTCATGCGTAAGCGAGAGGACAAGGGGGAAAATCTGGACAGCAGATAACTAACGGCCATCCTCTCTCTTAGCAAGCAAACTCAATCTACCCACCATTCGCACCAAAACTCCATCTTCCACCATTTCACTCATCAATCGATGTCCAGTGACAACATACTAAGCCAATATTTGCTTATTTCACACTCTCAGTGAAAACTGAAAGTGTGAAATAAGTAACGAATTTATTAGTCATCGATAACTAAGCGACCATTATTATTAGAAGCAGTTTGTGTTGGTGAAATTCGTACTGTAACGTAAGCAATACGACCGTCATTGTTTTCACATTGAGCTGTTAGCGTTTGCTTACTCGTGTTGTACAAGCTTCCATAACAGGAATTGCGCCATGAGCCTCCTGGAATTTTACCCGGCAAATACAGGTTGCCATCACTGTTTTGCCAGCCAGATTCACCATTGTATATTTGATAATATGTTGTCCATAATCTGCCATCACGACTAAAACAACTGGCCGTTAACCTTCCATCACGTAGAGCAATATACTTACAAGTTTTCGAATATGAACCGCCAGGAATACTCGTCGCAAATCCACTAAAAAAACAAATACTTAGTGCTAAAAGGGTGATACATTTTTTCATAATTACATCTCCAAATTTCGAGGGTTAAATCAAGTAGGTTCACTTAATTTGCAATGAACCACAGGAGTGAGTATATTGAACACTTCAAAATAAAGCATGGGGAGAAACTACCCATTATGAATATTTCAAAACGTGACATTGAGAATTGTATGGGTTTTTCAGATAAGACCACAGCGATTTACCACAGTGTTATGCCACATCCCGATTTAACCCATTTTTCTTATTCACGCAGTTACCCTGATGGAAGGCGGCTTATTTTAGAGTCGAATCCTAATCATCTAGAGTATTATCTCTCTAACGACATGTATAAAATTGGCAATACTGAGTATCATCTTTTGAGTTATCAAAATGGATTTTACTTGACAAGAAGCTTTCCACAGCAAAAAATTAACCACATTATGGAAGATCAATTTCAAGAATATTGTGGCGTATTTTATATTTTACGACACCCCCATTTTTGTGAGTTTACATTTTTTGCTTTTGATAAACTGGATATAACACTGAACAACTATTTTATAAATCAGCGAGAAAAACTAATTGAAACGTCTTTATTGTTTCGAAAAAAAGCACAAAGCCTTATTAAAGCCGCAGATCGCTCATCCATTATCCTATCTTTTAATGAATGTAATGCTCTCAATAAAATAAATCCACAGCTAGATTGTGAACTCAATAAAAAATTAGCTACGTTAAGTATCGCAGAGCTAAATTATATCTTTGAGCTACGTAAAGGCGGTACGGATAAAGAAATTGCAAAACGTAGTAAGCTCTCACATAGAACCTTGGAGAAACAGCTACTGAGTGTGCGCGCGAAACTAAATTGTCATTCACGCTCAGAAGTAGAACAGACTATACATTCTTGTTTTATGTAGAATATCATTTCTTAATGAAATAATGTTCTTGTTCCCCGCTGAAAAATATTCAGAAATGTTTCTGAGGTGAGCATTGGTGTACAGTTGGCATAAGTATTTGGTAATTTGTCGCAGTTTGTTTTTTGGAGTTATAATATTCCACTAATTTAGGAGTGTTCTCATGTGCCACATATGTTTTGTATGATTGAAAACGGCGGCGCGTACAGGTGATTTACACAATGATTCGGGTATGGAACCTATATGAGTTATAGCAGCAGCCCAATAGCCAATTTAATGACCGCCATCATCGGTGCTCATGGTGGTTACCATGATAACTGTCGTTTCTTACTAGCAAATCAATTTATCCACTATGATTCACCTTGTTATGTTTGTACCACGCCCGCTGTCGATACAACTGGTGCCTCATTACCCATGGACTATTATTTAGATAAAACACACGGGCCAGATGTTGTAGGCAATGGAGAAGTTGGGTTCTGTTAGGATGGAATAAGGGCTCGCTAAGAACCGGTTATGGTGGGTTCTTATTCATTATGGGCTAATAATTAAAGATTATGCCTTTTTCAACTGCAAAATTTTGAAATTGGTGAATATGATGTGCAGCAAAAAAGAGGCTAATAGCTATATTGTAGATGAAAGCCTAATTTGGTAAATATTAGGTTTTTTTATATCAGTGGTATTTGGCCGAATACTTACAATATGTTATTCTTTCCGAGTAATTTATAGCATTCCGAGCAAAAAAAAGGGTCATAAAATGAAAAGAAATTTATGCAATATCATCATTATATTTGCTGCGGTGTTATTGGCTAGCTGCTCTTCAATGTATGGTGATACCTTCCCCATTGTTAATATTGAGCAGGCAAAACCTAATACACAGATTTATATCAATGGTGCGCCATCGGCATTTAGAACATCTGATACAGGAGCGACTGTTATTTCAATTCCTACAACGTGGGGTGATACCAATGTCCAAGTTGGTAAATATGGTAGCAGTCAAATGGTATTAACTGAATTTGACAGCATGGGAATATTAAATATTTTAAATTTTCCTCTCGGCACTATTGTGGATGCCGCTACTGGTAATATTATGATGATCAGTGCAGAAAGTCGCATCTTAAACTTCGGCTACAATAAAGATAGTGATTCTTTAGGAATTATGGATATCTAAATGACCGCCATTCATGCGAAGTGTTCAAATCCGTAATAATAGCTGCTGGCTTTTATAAACTGTAGTATTTTGGTTGTAAGAAGAGTGGGCTTGACAATACATTCAATGGAAGCACAAAAACATTAATGGCGACATTATAAAGCTTTGTACCACTTTTTCTGATAGTAATCGAAGCTACGCAGCTCGCCCTGCAACAAAGCCAGAGGCCCAAGCCCATTGAAAATTATAGCCACCTAACCAACCCGTCATATCAACCACTTCACCGATGAAAAACAAACCCGGTTGGTTCCTCACTTCGCAAGTTTTGGAAGATAGCATATTACAGTCGACACCACCCAATGTTACTTCTGCTGTGCGGTAACCCTCTGTGCCATTGGGTTTTATAAGCCAATGTGTGTATTGTTGACTAATCTTTTCTAGTTGTTGTTGGCCGCATTCCTGTAAAGGTTGATTGAGTATGTTTTCTTCTGTGAAAGCGTTGATTAATCGTTTTGGATAATGAGCTTGTAAAGCGGTTTTTACAAGTGTATTGGGCTTGTTTTCTTTTTGTATTTTTAAATCTTTAATTAAGTTAACGTTGGGGGCTAAATTAATATGTAATGTTTCGCTTGGCTGCCAGTACGATGAGATTTGTAGAATAGCAGGGCCACTTAATCCACGATGAGTGAATAGCAAATCTTCTGTGAAAGACATACCTTGAGTGTTGACTTCGCATGGTAGTGATAAGCCTGGTAGGTCAGCGTATTTTTCTTTAGCGGTAAGATGTAATGTAAAGGGCACTAAGCCCGCACTGGTTGGCCAGAGGTTTATGCCGAATTGTTCGGCGACTTTATAGCCAAAAGGCGTCGCGCCCATGGTGGGAATGGATAAGCCGCCAGAGGCAATAACGAGTGATTCAGAGCAAAATTTACCATTGTTGGTTTCAATTGTGTATTGTTCTTCATGCTCAATTTTATTAACGCTTGTGTTTAATAAAATTTTCACTCCGGCTTGCTCGCACTCGGCTAGCAGCATATTCACGATATCTTTGGCTTTGTTATCACAAAATAATTGGCCCTTATGCTTTTCATGATAAGCAATCTTATGTTTTTTGACTAAAGCAATAAAGTCCCATTGGGTATAACTAGCTAATGCTGATTTGCAAAAATGAGGATTATGGGAAAGATAGTTCTCAGGGCTTGCATCAAGGTTAGTGAAATTACAGCGGCCACCACCAGACATGAGTATTTTTTTACCGACTTTATTCGCGTGATCTAACACAACAACGTTGCGGCCACGTTTACCAGCTTCTATGGCGCACATTAGGCCGGCAGCTCCTGCGCCTATGATGACAACATCAACAGCGTTCATTATAATTTCTTATCAGCTTTAACATGGTTTAATAATAACATAGCAATCAATTTATGGGCGTATGTTGTTGGGTGAACATCATCCATAAACAAATAATGTGATGTGCCAGGCAAGGCGAAGCATTCAATGGCCATTTTTTTGTCTTGCATTACGGCCTTATTGCCACAAGCAGGTGTTGTGATATTTTTGAATTTATAGCTTTTGCCATTAATCACTAACCCCTTGGGATAAGAATGAACAAGCTTTTCTAATAAATGAAAAGCATCGAACTGCATGACATGAAAACCTAATTTCTTTTGTGCTAAACCTTCGGCTAATCGGTTATTTAATTGACTAGCAATTTCAGTAAAAATTAAGCACTTAACTGGGCTTTTGAATGCGGGTGCTACGCCGAAATCGGGCAGGTTAATCACAATGATATGTCTTGCTCCCATTCGGTGCAGTTTCTGCACTTGTGAGATAATATTGTCGGCGGTAGTGTCAGCGACAGTTAACACTGCAGGCACTAAGTGTAAAAGATCGTGCTCATTTTTCCAAAAAGCATATAAAACATCATTACTGCCTGCCCAAAGAATATAAAGATTACGCGGACTGATTTTGCCTTTAATAGCATGGTTTTTAATGTATTGCTTTATTTGTAATGCGGTAGAGGGTGGGCTATATAACATTTGATTTGGTGTTAAACCTGGGCCAAGCGTGGTCGCGCCTCCCGCGGCATAATCGTCACCATTTAATTTACAGTTGGTGTAGGTTTTAGGGTTTTTGCTATTGGTAAGAGGGTGTAGATTATTCGCTCTGATGGGGCGGCCTAAAAACCCTTCACTAAAATAATCAGCCCAAGTAGGCCCATTAGAAAAAGTGGCGAGCCTACCTTTAGGACGAGGAAAGCGATCGGCATAATTATTATCACTTAAACTATCACCAAAAACGATAATATGTGATATTTGTTTGGCCTGTAAGCTGTAGCCATTGCAAGCAAAGAGGCCGCACATCAAGATTAATAGTAATCGGGTTAACATAACAGTCACAAAGGTAAAAAAGAATGATTATGCCATATTCTTAACTTCGATGCTTATTCTAAAGCTGATTTAATTAATAAGGCTATTCGCTATAGTTAGTTTTTGGCTCTTGGTTTTTATAACTTTTTTCGACTGTCACGATGTTATCGCGATAGTCATTCCGCTCAGCCTCTGTCTTATTTTTATTAAAAAACCAACGAGAATGATAGGGCTTGGTTATATAAACATTATGGAATTTTAGCTGATCTTTTGTTATTGAAAGGTGAACATAACCATGTTCTTTTTTTGCAAACAGCAGTCTAGTTGTTGGATCTACTCCCTTATCTACGACATTTAATGGGGCTCCTCCACCGCCAGAGATTATTTGCATTATTGAACCGGTTTGTTGACCTCCCGAGAAATTCATTTGTATATCACTTATAACCATAGAATGCTCATGTGCAGAGAGCACGGCATCAAATTTGTAAGCATTTTGTTCAAGAATAAATTTTATTAGGCCACCAATAGTTAATATTCCTACATACTCATGTGCTGTAAAATAATCATCTCGTTGATTGGGTTTTAGAATAATAGGTTCTCGAAAAACTATTCCTTTAGACGGTAGAGTAAATTGATATTTATGCCATTCAGGTGCTGTTTTCATTCGTCTTGGGCCATAATATTCTAGTGGATGATGGCTAACTAAAATCAGCCATTTTCCATCATTTTGGTCGTTCAATTTTTGGTAAACATCACTTAACCATTTTTGCTGCTCAACATCAAAAATAATAGAGCTGCTATCTATCATAATAAAATGAGCGTGTTCGCTAGAAACAGTATAATAACGAAAGGGCATAATCTTCCCCCATTTCCGTAGACACTCACTTCTACGAACTCACGCAGCCATCTCAAATTGACTGGGTGATTAGTATCCAATCGATGAATGCCTTCATTTGTGATTATAATACCCTTCGATATACTGAAACAAGCTTTGT
>JAWUYR010000020.1:0-14417 GCA_034110705.1 Gammaproteobacteria bacterium
TCACCCAGTCAATTTGAGATGGCTGCGTGAGTTCGTAGAAGTGAGTGTCTACGGAAATGGGGGAAGATTAGTTACCCCTTATCAACCACTTCATTTTACGGTAGAATCGCAGGCTAAAGATGAGATGAGAGACCATGGACGACACCTACAACCCCTTAGAAATTGAAAAAAAATGGTACCCGATTTGGGAGCAAAAAGGTTATTTTAAAGCCTCTGGTGATGCTGCGGCCCCATCTTACTCTATCGTAATCCCACCACCTAATGTCACAGGCCGTTTGCATATGGGCCATGGTTTCCAACATACCTTAATGGATGTATTGATTCGATATCATCGCATGCAAGGCGATAATACACTGTGGCAAGTCGGTACCGACCATGCCGGTATTTCCACGCAGATGGTGGTTGAGCGTCTACTGGCGAGCGATAATATTAGCCGTCATGACTTAGGTCGCCAGAAATTTGTCGAACGTGTTTGGGATTGGAAAGAAGAATCTGGCGGGCATATCACCGAGCAAATGCGTCGTTTAGGTAACTCCACCGATTGGGAGCGTGAACGCTTCACTATGGATGCAGACCTAACGGATGCGGTAAGCAAAGTTTTTATTCAGCTTTATGACGAAGGTTTAATTTATCGTGGTAAGCGCTTGGTCAACTGGGACCCTGTACTATTAACCGCAATTTCTGATGTTGAAGTGCTAAATGAAGAAACCGATGGTTTTTTATGGCACTTGCGTTATCCGGTTAAAAATAGCGACGAAGTTTTAATCGTGGCCACGACTCGCCCCGAAACGATGCTTGGTGACACTGCCGTTGCTGTCCATCCTGATGATGAACGTTATCAGCACTTAATTGGCCAGCATATTGTCTTGCCACTTACTGAACGTGAAATCCCCATTATTGCCGATGATTATGTCGACCAAGAATTTGGTACCGGTTGCGTTAAAATAACCCCTGCACACGATTTTAATGATTATGAGATGGGCCAACGTCATCAGTTAGAGATGATTAACATCCTTACCCCAGATGCAAAAATCAATGAGAATGCCCCCGTGAAATATCAAGGCATGGATCGATTTGATGCACGCAAACAAATCATCATAGATTTTGAAACAGCAGGTTTACTCGACAAAATCGAACCACATAAATTAAAAGTACCCATTGGTGATCGCGGTGGCGCAGTCATCGAGCCTTACTTAACCGACCAATGGTATGTTGATATTAAGCCCTTAGCTGGCCCGGCCATTGAAGCAGTTGAGCAAGGCAAAGTTCGCTTTATTCCAGATAATTGGAGCAAGACCTATTTTCAATGGATGAATAATATTCAAGATTGGTGCATTAGCCGACAACTATGGTGGGGCCATCGCATCCCAGCCTGGTACGATGACCAAGGCAAAGTTTATGTCGCCGACAGCGAACAAGCTGTACGCGAAAAATATGATTTAGCCGCTAGCGTTAACTTACATCAAGAAACTGACGTACTAGATACTTGGTTTTCAGCCGGGTTGTGGCCTTTCTCCACCATGGGCTGGCCAGAAAATACTGATGAGCTTAAGCAGTTCTACCCGACCAGCACATTAATCACAGGCTTCGATATTATTTTCTTTTGGGTAGCACGGATGATTATGTTCGGCCTAAAATTTACCGGCGAAGTGCCGTTTAAAGATGTCTATATAACCGGGCTCATCCGTGATGAACACGGCCAAAAAATGTCGAAAACAAAAGGTAATGTACTTGACCCTATTGATTTAGTCGATGGCATCAGCTTAGATGATTTAGTCGAAAAAAGAACCTATGGTCTAATGCAAACCCATGTTAAAGATAAAGTAATTGCCGACACTAAAAAACAATTCCCAGATGGGATAGGTGTTCACGGCATGGATGCATTACGATTTACCTATTGCTCATTAGCCTCAACTGGGCGTGATATTCGTTTTGACTTAGGCCGCTTAGAAGGCTATCGCAATTTTGGTAACAAAATTTGGAACGCCTCTAAATTCGTTTTGATGAATACTGAGGAATTAACCGATGGGCAACAATGCTTAAGCTTAGCCGACCAGTGGATTTTATCACGCTTACAAAATACGATTACAGAAGTTCGTAAACAGCTCGATCAATATCGTTTTGATCTCGCTTCACAAGCGCTCTATGAATTTATTTGGAACGAATACTGTGACTGGTATTTAGAATTGTGCAAACCGATTTTATACAATGATGCGGTAAGTGCTGCCGAAAAAAATGGCACCGGCCATACTTTGCGTGCCGTCTTAAACACAATATTACGTTTACTACATCCGCTTATGCCTTTTATCACCGAAGAAATTTGGCAAGAAGTTGGCACTAGTGATAGTATAATGGTGCAAGCTTATCCTGTTACCGATGAAAATCTTATTAATGAAAATGCGGTGCAAGCGATTCACTTAATCCAAAAAATTATTCTTGGCATTCGTAACATTCGTGGTGAAATGAACATTCCACCAAGCAAACCTTTATCACTTTATCTCGACCAAGCAAACGAAGAACAAAAAAACATTATTCAACATAACGAAAACTTCTTGAAAGCACTCGCCAAGTTAGGTGATATTGTTTGGCTAGATGGTGAAAAAGCACCGGCTTCTGCAACCGCTTTAGCCGGTAACATTGAGCTATTTATTCCTTTAGCCGGCCTAATTGATGTTGCCGCTGAAACTGAACGGCTTGAAAGAGAAATTGGAAAATTAAATAAAGAAGTCTTAAAATCACAACAAAAGTTAGGCAACGAAAGTTATACCGCGAAAGCTCCTCCTGCTGTGGTTGAAAAAGAACGTCAACGCTTAACAGAAAGCGAAAGCGCATTAGAAAAACTCACTGAGCAATTGAAAAATTTACCTTCTGCATAGAGAGATAAAGGGCCTATTTTAAGCCCTTTATGTGCTTAATAACGGTTTCATGAACCAGGCCATTACTGCAAATAGCATTACCACCATGAATAGTTTTATTACCACTCGAGTCGGTGCATAAACCACCGGCTTCAGTAAGAATGATTTGCAAGGGTGCAATGTCCCACGGTTTTATATTAAAATCGACACTGAACTCACCTTTGCCCATCGCCACCATCATATGCATGAAATAATCACCAAAGCCACGTTGCCGATAGGTTTTGCTAAGCAGTTCCAAAACAGGTTCTGGTGGGTGCGAGGCTTCTGAGCCAAAGCTACTGCCATGAAACGCTAGGCTATCTTCTAATTTATCTTTTTTAGAAACATGAATTTGTGTACCATTATGAAAGGCACCCTCTCCTTTAGCAGCCCACCATTTGTCACCTGTAGCGGGTGCACTAACTAAACCTGCCACAACCTCACCATCTTCTTCAATCGCCAAGAGTGTTGCGAAAAAAGGAATACCGGCAACAAAGTTTTTTGTGCCATCGATTGGATCGATAATTAAGCGTAGATTAGAATCGGTTTTAGTTTCCCCGTATTCTTCACCCAAGATAGAAAGCTCAGGGTGTTCAACAGCAACACGCTGACGAATAAAATCTTCGATGTCCTGGTCACCTTGCGAAACAGCTGTACGGTCGGGTTTAATTTCAACTTTCAAATCATCCGCGTTAAAATATTTCAACGCAATTTCATCGCTTTGTTCAATAATAGAGCGTAAAAAAGGGATCCAATTAGTCATGATTTTTTTCAGAAAATACTTCTTCTTCAATAGTCAATTCATCGGCATCATGTTCTACTGCATCAGCAATCGATTTTGCTTCAGCCAATACCGCTTCACTAATATGCTCAACTTCGTTTGCTTCTGCACCAGCTTCTGTAACTTCCGCTGTAATTTCCACAGCCTCTTATACTGAACCTTCAATTTCAATTTCTGAATTTTGTCCTACCTCTTGCTCTTCCAACTGTAGTTGCTTCTCTAACTCATTACCTTTGCTTTCCAAGTCTTTAATCTCAGCTAAAGTAGGTAATTCAGATAAGCTTTTCAAATTGAAATAATCGAGGAATTTTTTTGTTGTGCCTAATAACGCAGGTTTACCTGGTACATCACGATGACCACCCACTTTAATCCATTCTCGTTCAGACAATGTTTTAATAATATGTGAGCTTACTGCAACACCGCGAATTTCTTCAATTACAGCACGTGTTACCGGTTGGCGATATGCAATTAAAACTAAAGTTTCTAAGAAAGCACGTGAATAACGTGGCGGGCGTTCTTCCCACATTTTTTTTAACCATGGCGCATAATCTTGCTTCGCTTGATAGCGAAATCCGCTAGCCACTTCTTTTAATTCAATTCCGCGTCCTTCGCATTCTGTTTGTAACTCACTTAATACATCACGTACCAATTTTCCTTCCGGCCGGTTTTCTTCTTCAAAAAGCACTAGCATTTGATTGATAGTCAGTGGATTTTCAGCGGCCATTAAGGCGGCTTCGATAATGTTTTTAACAGGGAGTGTTTCAGGATTCATGATGCAGTCCTTATGTGAATCGGAGCTAGTGGCTCAGTTTGTACCAGCTCAATTAGTGAGCCCTTCAGTAATTCTAAAATCGCAATAAAAGCGACTACAACGCCAGCACGCCCTTCTTTTACGGTGAATAATTGCTCGAATTTTAAAAATTCTTTACTTCGTAAACGATCGAGAATTTCGGTCATACGTTCACGGATAGACAATGGCTCACGCTCAATAAAATGATGTGCACGTAGATCAATACGCTTTAACACATCTTTAAAAGCTAATAGTAATTCTTGTAGTTCAACTTTAGGCAATGGTCGGTCGACTTTTAAATTCGGTGGCTCGGAGTGGGCGATATAAATATCACGCTCTAAACGTGGTAACTCACTTAAATCATGGGCCGCTTGTTTGTAACGCTCGTATTCTTGTAGGCGACGAATCAATTCTGCACGTGGATCGTCTTCTTCATCCAATGAGTCTGCTCGTGGTAAAAGTAAACGTGATTTAATTTCGGCTAGAGTCGCCGCCATCACCAAATATTCCGCTGCTAACTCTAAACGCAATGTCACCATTAATTCTATATATTCAATATATTGATGTGTAATTTTAGCCAAAGGAATATCAAGAATATCAATATTTTGCCGTTTAATTAAATACAATAATAAATCGAGCGGCCCTTCAAACGTATCTAAAAAAACTTCTAGTGCATCGGGTGGAATATAAAGATCTTGCGGTAATTCCATTATTGGCGCACCCAGCACTTTGGCTATCATGCTCGCCGGTAATGCAGTAGATTCCGCCGAAGCATTAACAATCGCTTCTGGAATAACACTATTATCCATTTTATTTGGCTCTTGTTCCATTATCAAATTCTCTTCCGATTAGTAATTTAAACCCATGGCATCACGCACATCTTCCATTGTGCTACTCGCCACCTCACGAGCTCTTTCGGCTCCTTCAATTAAGATATTTTTCACCACGCTAGGTTTAGCAATTAACTCTTCCGCAAGCTCGCGAATAGGTGACAACTCTGCATTGATTTTGTCAATCAATGGCTTCTTGCAATCCAAGCAACCTATACTCGCTTTGCGACAGCCATTTTGCACCCAATCTTGTACACCTGCATCCGAATAGATTTTGTGTAAATCCCACACGGGGCATTTAGTTGGCTCACCGGGATCGGTTAAGCGAACTCTAGCGGGATCAGTCGGCATGGTTCTAACTTTTTGGTCTACTTCTGTTGGCGTATCGCGCAAGGTAATCGTATTGTCATACGATTTTGACATTTTTTGCCCATCTAAACCTGGAAATTTTGGCGTTTTTGTTAACAAGGCTTCGGGCTCAGGTAGAATAATTTTACCCCCACCTTCGATAAAGCCGAGTAACAATTCACGGGCTTCAGTGTTCAAATTGGCTTGTGACTCAATCAACGCTTTACCCATTTCCAAAGCCTGTTGATCGCCTTGTTCCATATAGCTTTTCTGTAACTTATTAAATAATTTTACATTTTTCTTGCCCATGCGTGCAATTGCGGCGGCGGCTTCATTTTCGTAGCCTGGCTCACGTCCATATATATGATTAAAGCGTCGAGCAATTTCTCGAGTGAGTTCAATATGGGGCACTTGGTCTTCACCTACCGGCACTAAACCTGCCCGGTAAATTAAGACATCAGCACTTTGTAGCAGTGGATAGCCCAAAAATCCATAGGTACCGAGATCTTTATCTTTAAGCTTTTCCTGCTGATCTTTATAAGTCGGTACACGCTCCAACCAACTTAGTGGGGTGATCATAGATAAGTTAAGATGTAATTCCGCATGCTGTGGCACATGCGACTGAACAAAAATAGTCGCCTGTCCTGGGTTTAAGCCAGCCGCAAGCCAATCAATCACCATATCATGCATACTAGCTTTGATAATCGCCGGATCTTCATAATGGGTGGTTAGGCCATGTAAATCAGCCACAAAAAAGAAACAATCGTACTCATGCTGCAATTCAATCCAGTTCTTAATCACCCCGTGATAATGACCTAAATGTAATTTTCCGCTAGCACGCATGCCAGAAACGACTCGTTGGGATGATGAAATGGAGCTCATAGACAACCTCTATATGAAAGACGATATTATATCGTAAATGGTTCCGGATTTCCCTTACCAATGCGTAATATTTCAGGACTTGGTGTCTCTAAATCCACTACTGTGGTTGGCTCTACGCCACAATGACCACCGTCAACCACAAAATCGAGCACTTGCTCAAATGAATCCATAATCTCAAGAGCACTAGTCAAGGGCATAGCGCCCGGTTTTGGAATGAAGGTTACACTTAAAATAGGCTCACCAAGCTCTGCTAATAAACCATGCACAATAGCATTATCTGGCACACGTAAACCTATAGTTTTGCGTTTTAGATTGGCTAAGCGTTTCGGCAGCTCACGAGTTGCTGGCAGAATAAACGTATATGCACCTGGTGTATTGGCACGTAACAAACGATACGCATTTTTACTCACTTGAGCAAAGGCACCAAGTTCAGATAAGTCAGCACATAGTAACGTGAAATGATGATGTTTTTCTAATTGACGGATTCGGCTTATCCGCTCTTGTGCTTGCTTATCACCAATATGGCAAACTAAGGCATAGCAAGAATCTGTGGGGATAGCGCCAACCTTACCCACCTTTAGAAGCCGGGCAACTTGTTTGATTAAACGAGGTTGTGGATTTTCTGGATGTATTTCGAAGTTTTGAGCCATATTTTTTTGAGGATTCTGAATCCCATTTCCTCATGCTATAATCTCGCCATTATATAGGAATACCAACCATGAAACTACTCTACGACTTTCTTCCCATCATCGTCTTCTTTGTGATTTTTAAAATCTTTGGCATTTACTGGGCAACCGGCAGTGCGATTATTATTTCGGCCCTTCAAGTTCTTGGCTACTGGATAAAATATCGTAAGTTTGAAAAGATGCAAGTCATCACTTTAGCATTGATCAGTGTACTCGGTGGCGCGACTTTAATTCTTCATGATCCAATGTTTATCAAATGGAAAGTTTCTGTTATCAACTGGGTATTTGGCTTAGCCTTTTTGGGTAGCCAATACATCGGTAAGAAAAACTTTGTGCAACGCATGCTCGAAGAAAAAATCAGCTTACCCGCTAACGTTTGGCATCGCTTGAACATGTTTTGGGTCGTGTACTTTTTAGTGTTGGGTTGTATAAATATTTATGTGGTTTATCATTTTAGTACTAATGCTTGGGTGAATTTCAAATTGTTCGGTGTGTTAGGTTTAACGATTGTATTTGTGATTATCCAAGGCTTTTATTTAGCTAAGCATCTGAAGCATCAATCATAATGTCTGCTGAACGAATTGCTAAAATTGAAACACTATTAGCACACTTAGAACCTACCTTTATTGAAGTCATCGATGACAGTGATAAACATATTGGACACGCTGGTGCTAAAGGTGGTGCTGGACATTTTACACTGAAAATCAGTTCGGGGTTATTCATTGATAAGTCACGAATTGAATGCCACAAAATGATCTATGCCGCATTAAATGACATGTTGCCGCAAGATATCCACGCCTTAAAAATAAAAATTATCTCATAAAATCAAGTACAGCAGCTAACATCGGCACTGATGGTTGTGCACCCGCTTTTGTAACTGATATTGCAGCAGCAGCTTGCGCAAATTGAATCGCTTCTGGTATTGATCGTTGACAAACTAATGCAGCCGCTAATGCACCGTTGAAGGTATCTCCTGCCGCTGTAGTGTCAACAGCATTAACTTCGTAAGCCTCAACCACTTGTGCGCCGTCACCATTAAGATAAAATACGCCCGACTCCCCCATGGTGATCATAACGTGTTGCACACCTTTTCTGACTAAAATTGTCGCGGCTTGTTCTGCACTTGCCATGTCCACAACTTCTATACCGGTTAAAATGCTTGCTTCTGTTTCATTCGGCGTTAAAATTGAAACTTTATTCAATAACTCATCTGGAAGTTTTTGCCCTGGGGCCGGATTTAAAATAACAGTCTTACCCAATTTAGCGGCAATGTTAACTGCATGTTGGATAGGTTCCAGTGGTGTTGCTAATTGTAATAAAATAATATCAGCTTGCTCTATTAAAGCTTGATGTTGCGTAATGTGATCAACTGATAACTTAGCATTGGCACCTGAAGCTACGGCAATGCTATTCTCACCTTCTTGGTTAACAAAAATTAAAGCCACGCCGGATTTTTCTTCTTCATAGACACGAATCACTTGTTTACCTAAATCATCAGTACCGACACAAGCAATAAAAGCCACTTGACCACCACAACGTTGTGCGGCAACTGCTTGGTTAGCACCTTTGCCACCAGAGACTTGTTTGAACACACCACCTAAAATCGTTTCACCTGCAATAGGCAAATGAGGAACTTGTACAACCATATCAGTATTAGAACTACCGATAACTAAAATATTATGTGGTGTTGTCATCGCCGCTTACCAATAACGCGCGACAATAATCGCGATTAAACCTAGAAAATAACAAATAAACATAAACGTTAATAGACGATTAACTTTGCTATCGGCATTTTTAAATTCACGCCACACGAAAACGCCCCATAAAGCGGCTATCATAGTAGCGCCCTGACCCAAGCCATATGAAATAGCATAGCCTGATTTATTCGCGGCTAATAAATTGGCTAAAATACCCACGCTCCAGATAATACCGCCCAATATTCCAACTAGGTGAGTCGTAAAGCGTTGTGAAAAATAATCCTTGTACGTTACCGCTTTGCCACTGATGGGTTTGTACATCATCCATGTATTAACAACGACATTAGACAATAATAATCCCAAGGCAAAAATAACTAATGCCGTATAAGGTGTCAACATGCCGGCCTCTGGTATGGCATAGCTTTTTGCCATTGCGGCAGCAACAAATGGATAGAAAAACCCCATTAAAACACCGGAAATAATGGCAATAATAATACCTTTTTTAGTGCTCTTCTCGCTGGTTTGTCCCAAGCTTCGATAGGCTTTTGCTGAAAACAACATAGCAAAAATGATTAATAACACGCCTAAACCTAAAAATAATATGCTGCCAATTGGCGCTAAATAGTAATTGGCGATCACGCCCAAAACTAAGGCCAAACCAATAGCCAATGGAAAAGCCACACTCATTCCTGCAATATCAATTGCCGCAACCAACAATATATTGGCAATATTAAATAGTACGCCGCCAATAAAAGCTAACGCTAAATTACTACCTTTTGCTTGGCCAAGATCGACTAAAAAAGAGCGCCCTTCATGACCCATACTACCAATTGTGAACGCAGCTACTAAAGCTAGGATAAAAACGCCGATGCTATAATCCCAATAAAAGAGCTGAAACGATGATTCTTTTTGCACTAACTTCTGTGTATTTGCCCAAGAGCCCCAACACAACATAGTGATAAGACAAAAGAAAACAGCCATGGGATAGGTATGTAATATAAACATATTAATAACTCCTAATTGGATAATAATCTGGTTCGATAATATAGGCTAAAGTAGAGCAAATCAAGTTTGTTGCCAATATTTTAAATACTCTTGATTTAATCAGCTATTGGCTATTATGGTAGTGTTTTAATACCTAATATTAAGTTAGGGTTTGGGCAGTTTTGTAAATAATAATCCTTATCTTGTGCGTTGCAAGCCCCAGGATAATCACCCTTATAGTCATCAATAATAATTTGAAAATGTAAATGTGGCACCCAAAAACCATTTTCCATCTCACTACCCACCCAAGCAAAAACTTCACCAGCCGAAAGTGTTTGCCCTATTTGAATGTTATCTAATGAAGTTGTCGCCAAATGACCGTACAAAGTATAAAATAGTTGCCCGCTTAGCTCGTGTTGCAAAATGATTGTTGGGCCATAATCACCCGATTGTTGATTATTAGCAAAACTATGTACTTTACCGGCCAATGGCACCATCACAGGTGTAATCTTAGTTAAACCAAGTAACAACTGTACAGACAGACATGACCGTCCATTATGAGTCTCAGGTTCAACCGAAAAGAAGGCTTCTTTTTTCATTATGCTCTGAAAGGCTAAAAAGCTTATCCCACAATCAGCTGCCGCATACTCGAGCGAATAAAATGCCCACAAACAGGGGTTTCGATGAGACATCAATATATAAACTAAAGAAGCCACCGTTTTCTCAGAATAACTTTTATTCTGTTCATAGGCATTAATCAAACCTGTTAATTGCCTAACTAAAGCCTGTGTATTAAGGTGATTTATAATATTCAATCCCAAGGCCACACCTAAATTTTGCTTTTCACCTGGAACTAGAGGTCTCTTAGCCTCAGAATCAACTTTTATACGCCTGCCACCAACTATAGAATTATCCTTACGATATTTATTGATTTCAGCTGATAATGGACCACCAAAAAAACCTATACTATTTCCTACGCCTTCTTTTACAGCTGTTCTTGAACAAGAAAACATCTCTCCAAATATAAAACCATTTTCAATATCAGCTAAAGATCGAAATGGAAGCAACCCTCCAAAATCAAGTGAATTTATACTTGGCAAGCCTTGCATAAATGTTTTTTTATAACATTTACAATCTAAAATTTTGGATGCCAAATAGCGTGGTATAGTTTCAGTTTTGGCTTTGGAATAAACCGTGTTTATCAACTTTAACAATTCATCCAGCTCTATCACTCTCCCCACCTTACAAGGTGCAGCTGAAAATTGCAGCACTTCTACACCATAGAAAATAATTCTGTATATTTCAGATAAACATTTACTGAAGATTGTTTCAACTTCATCCTTCAAGGCCACTGTGTAGCTATGAACATTTAACAAGTTGGCTATTGCAATTAAAATATATTTAAGCGACGTCATTGGTTGATGCCAGGATGGATCACTCAAACCAACATCTATTTCACTTGCCAACAAATCTAGCCAGATTCGTTTTTCAGTGAGTGTTTCTTTTACATATGTTCGTCGTATCGATGGCGGAGTTCTTGGTGCAGGAGCGGCGACAGGAATACTTTTATTATATACAGATGGTGTTGCTTGTAAATATTTATAACTGAACTCATCATTACTTCTAGCAAACACTGTAGAAATAACCTGATTCGCATACAAATACACAGGGAAATGATGATGAAACTGCGCATAGTTCAAGCCAGCTTGCTTACAAATCAGTTCAACACAAACACAAAGAGTTTTCATGAATTCACTCCATTATTTTCATAATGATTATGGTGAAAGAATAGCCTTGTTTATCAATTATTACCAGTATTTCAGATGAAAGAAAATATATAATAAAAATTATTGAGTTCAGTAAACTGAACATTCTTAATTCTTATAAACAAAAAAGCGCGTTAAAAAACGCGCTTTTCCATAAAAGTTGATCTATCTAATCAAGTTTTAATCTTCTGCATTCACAGTCACACTCACTTTAGCAATTACGTCGCTGTGTAAAAGCACATCAACTTCACACTCACCAATATCATGAATTGGACCTTCTGGCATACTAATTTCGTTTTTAGTAACTTCAGCACCGGCTGCTGTGATTGCATCGGCGATATCTTTGATACCGATTGAACCGAATAATTTACCTTCTTCACTGGCTTGAGCCGTCAACGTTATTGTTCCAACAGCGCTAATTGCCTTAGCTCTTGCTTCAGCAGCTTTCAATACGATAGCAGCGGCTTTTTCAAGCTCAGCTTTGCGAGCTTCAAAATCAGCTTTGTTAGCTTCAGTTGCAAACACGGCTTTGCCTTGTGGGATTAAAAAGTTACGTGCGTAACCTGATTTGACGTTAACAACGTCACCTAGACTGCCTAGGTTACGGATTTTCTCTTGTAAAATAATTTCCATTGATTTAGCCTCATTTTTTAAGTTTGTTGTTCACGATATCGTAAACGTAAATTCATAACACTATCGGTGATAGCAATTAATACTAATGCCATCCCCATGTACGGTAAAAATAATGCTAAGGCGATATAACATAATATCAACCAAAACATATTTGCTTGGCGCACTTTAACCACGAAGTGAGTTAAGCTTAAACCAGCAATAATAAATGGCACCAGCATTATCGGCATAAAATCCATTAACACCGGCCATTCGCTAAAGTAGCTTAAGGCCATTATCGATACTAAAACTGCACCACACCATTTTGGTAAGCGGATATTCTGTATTTCAGACTGAAATTTTCCTGGGTTAAATAGTAATGATTGCCAGTATCTAGCAATCATTAACCATACAAAATCCACTAATAACAGAATTGCCGCTTGTAAGCCGGTGGCAAATTTGGCCAAGCGTAATATCGACGCTTGTTGCTCGGTGGAGTCTACTGCAACATTGCTTTTCAACTCTTGCAAGTAAGACAGCATTTTCTGCTCCCACCAATGATTGATGTTATCAATTGAGCCGTGGATAATTAATATCACAGCTAGCGCAATTGCCACACCAATAATCAGCACCAATGCCCAGTTATGACTGCCGCGTAACACTGCAGCTAGGACATACACCATAATCGCGCCTGCGAATAAGTTGTATACCATCATATTGCTATGGCCATACAAAGCAAAGCCAACTTGTGGAATTACAATAAATAGTAATATCACAGCACCCTCTTTAGCACCGAGACGTAACGTCACCAATGCTAAAATGATTACGGCTAGCCAGCTTAAGAAAGGCAATAAAGCACAAACTAAAGCTAGCCCGATCGCATTTTTGCGACTACGTAGTAACCAATGGCCAAACGGTTGCATAATATTTACTTATGCTGGTCGCAGTATGGTAACAATGCTAAAAAGCGCGCTTTTTTAATGGCTCTTACTAGCTTGCGTTGGTAAAACACACGTGTACCCGTAATGCGACTAGGAATGATTTTCCCAGTTTCAATTACATAGTTTTTTAAAGTGACTACATCTTTATAATCGATTTCAACAGCTTTATCAGCTGTGAAACGGCAAGATTTGCGGCGACGTGAAAAAGTTCTCATTATAGTTCTCCTGACAAAAGCTTAAGCAGCTTGTTTTTCTTCTTTAGCTTTATATAAAGGTGACGCATCAGTCACCGGCCCTTTTTTACGTTCTGTCAAATGACGAATAATAGCATCATTGAAACGGAAGCTATTTTCTAGCTCGTCTAATGATTTTTGCTCGCATTCGATATTGAAAAGAACATAATGTGCTTTGTGAATTTTGTTAATTGGGTAAGCTAATTGACGACGACCTAAATCTTCTGAACGGTGTACTTTGCCACCTTGGTCGGTAATCATACTAGCATAACGTTCGATCATGCCAGAGACTTGTTCACTTTGATCTGGGTGCACCAGATATACGATTTCATAATGTCGCATAGACGATTCCTCTCGGTTTATAGCCCCCCGGCTATCGTTAGCGGTGGAGCAAGGTTGTAACTTATTGATTTCCTTGTGCTGTTAGGCATAAGGACGTGTATTCTAGGCAAAATATGTCCAAAAAGCAAGAGGTATTAGGTTTCGAGATCCTGCTATAATGACCCCATGAGTAAATTCAACCAACAATTCAAACAATTTGGTTTGGTGTTGTTCGTCACACTAATCATCTCGTTACAGACCTCCATGGTTATCGTGCATATGATGCAAGAGCACGAGAAAGCCAAAAGCAAAACAGCAAGTGAAATTGCCTGGCAGATTGTTGAATTATCACGCATGATCTTAGCCACACCTCCCAACCACCAAACCTATGCCATTGCCAATATCAATCACTCAATTTTAACCACAGATCATGCTGCACTAAACGTTACTTTCACAACACAACCAATGTTTATGCAGCGCGAATCAATGCACCAGGATTTATTGAAATTACATAAGTAATCTTCCCCCATAAAAGTGGACACCAATTTGTTAAACTATGAAAAACAAAGAGGTGACATATGTCAAAAAACGCAAGAAAATATACGGCAGAATATAAAGCTGAAGCACTGAAGCTAGCGCTAAGCTCAAGCTCGGT
>JAWUYR010000021.1:0-9614 GCA_034110705.1 Gammaproteobacteria bacterium
TACATCCAAGGGACATATCGCTTAAAACGTATTTGAATAATAATTGATGCCATCAGTAAAACAAAAGCTACAATGGCAGAAACTGGGCCGAAGTGATGACCAAAGAAATCTGCGCTGGCTTCACCGACAGTTGTTGATAGGATTTTTATTACCCAGAAAAAAATTGTGATATTAGCGACTTTGTTAATAAGTCCAATGGATTTGTTTTGTAGATCGTGTTGCATTATTTTCCTCAGCATATTCAGCCTAAATGGCTACAGTGTCATAAAATTAGCATTAGAGTGTACAGCGTCATTCTAACAAAAGGGTAACAATAAGATTACAATTTTGTCATTTAGAGAATAGCTCACTTAACTAACACTTTATCAATAGCACTCTGATGCCGTTCGTTCAAATCAATATCGATATATCGATCAGTGATAGCACTGGAGCTATGCCCACATCATCACGCACATGCTCGCGTCTTAACATCTTTTAATATGCCGGTATGCCGCAACCAATGCACGGTCGCAAGTTTGAGCGAATCTGCTTAAATCAATAGGTTAATGTTTGAGCCTGAACTTTCTCCTTGCTGAATTCATTGGTAAAATCAGTGGGTTAGCTAGTGCGGTATCGCTTTTCTATTACTCTTTGTCTGGACACCAATTATTGGCCTGTAACGGCAAAAAAATTCGCTTCTACACAGGCCTGTCTTTACTTAACTCAACAACCGGTATAGCAGAAACAATTATGGAAACGACAGATGTTATTTTCCGTGATTTAAGTAAAGCTGAAATAGAAAATTATATTGTTCGGGCAAAGCCTTTACACTGTGCTGGTAGTTTCAATGCTGAGGGGTTGGGGATTGCGTTATTCAAAAAAATCATCGGCACAGATCCTAATAGCTTAATTGGTGTGCCCTTGATTCAATTGGTAACGCTATTACAGCGACAAAATTACTCTATTTTGCCCAACAATAACAATTGATTGTCTATTATTTTAAAAAGTTCGGTTAAGCTTTTTGTTTCATATTTTGATTTTATGGCAACACCATATTTAGTAAGGTCAACGATTTTAGCATGGCCTTCACGTAATAAGTATAATGCCCAGCAAAGAGGATTTTGTTGAAGACGATAACGGATATTAAATTTTTCTAATTTCTCTTTTAGCAAGTTTTCATCTGTAACAATAAGATATTGTTGTGTCACATTTACCATTTCATTGTTTAACCGTTTAAAAACGATTTCTTTTTCAGAATGGTTATACGTATTCCAGTGGATTACCTCAGTATAAGTGCGTTTGCAACCGCGGCAAAGTTCATCACCGTAAATGGTCGAACAAATACCGATGCAAGGGGTATCGATGTCGTGTTTCATACGGACAGATAGTTAAGTAGATCGTTAATGGACTCAAGAATAAGTAATGGCTGTACGCTTGCAAACTGTTCGGCTGTATTGCAACCAGTTAATACACCAAACGCTTTAATTCTAGCATCAGTTGCCATTTGAATGTCAAATGAAGAATCACCTATCATAATAGCTTTATCGGCTTCGGTGCCGGTACTAAGCAACACAGCATCTAACATTTTCGGATCAGGCTTGGCAAAGCCCATTTCTGATGTTTGCTCGTGGCTGAATAATTCCCTTACATCGTTTTCCTTCAATAGTTCCATTAAACGCTGACTCGACATACTCGTCGCTATCGCCAAAATGAAACCGCCTGCGTGCAAAGGTTGTAAGGTTTCTTTAACATCGTTAATGAGATTACCGTCACATTTAGCTAAAGTACCATCCCAGTCAAAAATGAGTAAGGAGGTTTGCTCGAGTGTTAAGTTAAACTGTTCAGACATTGCTGTAATTCTTCTTCTAAAGGGGCGTTAACTGTAATCACTTTTTCTTGATTAGGCAATCGAAATTTCAATCGTTCGGCATGTAAAAACATGCGTTTTAAACCAAGACTGCGCATTTCTTTGTTAAAATCACGATCGCCGTATTTATCATCACCGGCTAAATAATGTTCAATATGTTGTAAATGCACTCTTATTTGATGGGTGCGACCTGTGTGTAAAATAGCCTTGAGTAAACAGCCTTGTGGATATTGTTTTTCTAAGATGAATTCAGTTAGTGACTCTTTGCCTTCTCTATCAACTCGCACAAGGCGTTCACCTGAACTGAGTGTATTTTTGCGCAACGCAACATTCACTTTGCGTTTTTTTCCTTGCCATTGTCCTTGAGCTAAGCAGAGGTACTCCTTATCAATTTGTCGAAGGCGAACTTGCTCATGTAAGGCACGTAAAGCTGAGCATTTTTTGGCTATGAGCAAGCAACCAGAGGTCGCTTTATCCAATCGGTGCACTAATTCTAGATAGCGACAATCAGATTTGGCTAAGCGTAAGGCATTAATAACACCAAAACTGCTATTGGTACCACCGTGTACTGGCATACCTTCGGGTTTGTTGAGAGCGATAACATCATCATCTTCATATAAAATACGATCTAGGAGTATTTGTTGAATATTACTACCGATATCTACCGTTACTTCATTCTTAATAAGTAAGGGTGGAATGCGAATGATATCACCAGTCTGAATTTTATAATCTGGCTTGGTACGTTTTTTATTAACACGTACTTCACCTTTACGAATAGCGCGGTAAAACCGAGTTTTGGGAACACCTTTAATGGTGCTAACTAAGTAGTTGTCGATTCGCTGACCTTCTCTTTCTTCAGTAATTTCAACGAGTTGGACTTTTGTTTGTGTGCTCATGGGGGGATTATAGCAGAGTTAAGTGATTGAGCGAGTGGCTTTCATTCAAACATACCATTAATCATGTTTCTTACTGCTGCGCTTCAACAGCCTTTCAGGCTTGAGTTCAGGAAATCAATTTCTCAGCTCCCGTAATTTTATTTAAAAAAAGGGAGTGATCAACGTTTTCTTTGTAGTGTTACTAGAATGATACATTCAATCTACTTCTTTATACTCAAGCTTGTAAGACAACCAAGTATATGAATGATCACTTAGTCATTAATGGTGCACCACCTTCTTTCTTAGCCCGTTTAGCCGCTTTTTTTTCTTTTGGTGACATTACAGCTTTCTTTTTTATATTCTTATTGGGTTTTTTCTCTTTACTCATATTCTGTACTCCTGATGATGGTGGATAATATTAAATCGAGTTCTAAATCAAATTACAAGAATCAATAGACTGAAGATAAAGAAGCAAATCATGATGACCTACTTTTATACATTGCGCTTGGGGCTAAACAACATGTTAATGATTTATCTTAACTTATTACAAAGTAAAGCCGCGATGGTTGAGTTTATAGAATAAAATAGCTCCAACCATAAGCTTCTTATGATACTCCTATTGTATATATTAGTATACGCTTTTCCACCATGACACTGCGCGCTAACAATTGCTAAACTTGGGATTTGTTGTTATAGTACCACGTGTCCTAAGTTAGTGTTTTTAAACAAATTTTGAGATCTTAGGATGATATGTAACAGATGATTGATTAAATTGAGTTGAGACTAAATGACCAATATATTTAGATCAGCGCTAAACTAAAGAAATAGCCAAATATCCTCTTTAATCAATTTTATTTATTGCGCTCCCATTTTGCAGGTAGAACCGTTTTACAGAATTCGTTTACTGTTAAAGTAACATTACAAAACGAACTAAATCCCTTGAAACACTAGGTTTCAAGGCGTGTAACATGTGACACTGTGATGTGTGTGCGCCTTTATTTTAAGGTTTAACACAATGAAAAGAATACTTATGAATGCAACGCAAAAAGAAGAAATGCGCGTTGCTTTGGTCGACGGCCAATCCCTCTTCAACCTCTTCATCGAAAACGATGCCCATCAACAAAAGAAAGCCAATATTTATAAAGGACGCGTGTCTCGAGTAGAACCCAGTTTAGGTGCGGCTTTTGTCGATTATGGCGCCGAACGTCATGGTTTTTTACCGTTGAAAGATATTGTATTACCAGGAAATACAAATGATGAGCCGGTTCACATTAAAGATGCGGTCAAGCCTGGCCAAGAAATTATTATTCAAATCGAAAAAGAAGAACGTGGTAATAAAGGTGCTGCGATAACCAACCAAATTAGTTTAGCCGGTTGCTACTTAGTCTTAATGCCAAATAGTCCTGAAGCTGGCGGAATTTCTCGTCGAGTTGAAGGTGAAGAGCGCGATGAATTACGTGCGGCTATGTCTCAATTAGAGCTTCCAGAAGGCATGGGGGTGATTGTACGCACCGCCGGTGTTGGTCGTGGCACTGAAGAATTGCAATGGGATTTAGATGTCTTATTAAAGCAATGGGATGCGATTAACGAAGCTTATGCTCAGCAAGCAGCTCCATTCTTAATTTATCAAGAAAGTAATGTAGTGACACGTGCTGTACGCGATTATCTACGCCCAGATATTGGTGAAATATTAGTTGATAACCAAGCAATCTTCACAGAAGTAAAATCTTTTGTTGAGAAAATCCGTCCAGATTTTGCTGATAAAGTGAAATTTTATGATGATGACACGCCATTGTTTAGCCGTTATCAAATTCAAAAACAAATTGAATCTGCTTTCCAACGTGAAGTAACTTTACCATCAGGTGGCTCACTAGTTTTTGACATTAACGAAGCACTAGTATCGATTGATATTAACTCAGCGAAAGCAACTAAAGGCGAAGACATTGAGCAAACTGCTTTGTTCACCAATTTAGAAGCGGCCGATGAAATTGCTCGTCAACTAAGAATGCGTGATTTAGGTGGCCTTGTGGTTATCGACTTTATTGACATGGGTCCTGCATCCAACCAACGCGACGTAGAAAATCGTTTACGTGCTGCAGTAAAAGATGATCGAGCTCGCATCCAAATCGGCCGCATTTCCCGCTTCGGTTTGTTAGAAATGTCACGCCAACGCTTACGTCCTTCTTTACGTGAAGCGAATCAAATGGTTTGTCCACGTTGCAGCGGCATGGGAACTATCCGTAACGTTTCTTCTCTATCATTGGCTATATTGCGCTTGATTGAAGAAGAATGTATGAAGGAACCTGGAAGTCAAGTGCAAGTACACGTCCCTATTCCAGTATCGACCTATTTATTAAATGAAAAACGTTTACCGATTACTGAATTAGAAAAACGTTACAAGTGCTTTATTTTGGTCTTAGCAAACCCACAATTAGAAACACCACATTATGCTATTACCCGTCTACGCCCAAGCGAGTTAACCTCGCAGCAGCAAGAACGCTTGAGCCATGAAATCTCATACAAGCTTGAAGAGAACGTTATCGATCAGCAGCTAAAGAAAGCTATACCAGAAAAACCTGCTGTTGCGACTGTTGTACCAGACAAACCCGCGCCCGCACCACGCAAACCTCGCAATAGTCGCCAGGTTAAAAAGCCGGGCTTGTTAAAACGTATTTTTGCCGCATTGTTTGGTAGCAGCAATGATAAGAACAAGGGTAAAGGGGGCCAGCAACAACGTTCTGGTAATCGTCATTATAGTAATAACCGTGGCGGTAACGGTAACCGTAATCGTCGCCCACAAACTCGTCGGAATAACAACAATCCGAATCGTTCTGCTAATAACCAAAATGCCAAAAATCAGGGCCGTAACGATAGTAATCAAACTCGCCCTACTAACGTGGAAAGTAATAACAATCGAACGAGTCAAAGTTCGCAAAACTCTGAGACTAACACTCAGGCACCGCGTAATGATAGTCAAAGTGCAACTCGTACTTCACCGCCACGTAACAATCAGCGTCGCTCACAAAACCGTCCTCCGAGTAATCAAGGCAACCAAAAAGCTGCACCAGCACAGGCGCCAACACAAGCTTCACCTGGTAATGAAAAAAGCCCTACTGACGCTAACGAATAAATGTTATTCAAGAATAAAAAAAATTCCCGCTGATGCGGGAATTTTTTTAAGTTGATTTTGTTAAGTTAGCCCAGCGACCTAGCTACGCTAAGTCACTATTTAATTCGCTTAACTTCAGGCCTGATGCATTGATTGATAAATATGCCGAGCTTTTTCTAAATCTTTTGCTGTATTAACTTCTTGGCCTGGCACTGCTGTGGCTTCAGACAAAATGATTTTATGACCATTCCAAAGTACGCGTAACTGTTCTAAGCATTCGTATTTCTCTAATGGTGATACAGGTAACTTGATATATTCTTTGATAAAATTTGCACGGTAAGCATAAATACCAATATGACGATGAAAAAGGCTTAAGTCAAAATCAGTCGTTTTGTTATCGGCGAAATCATCACGTAACCAAGGAATTGGAGCGCGACTAAAATACAAAGCGAAGTTTTCTTTATCTAAAACCACTTTCACCACATTGGGGTTGAATACATCTTCATGATTATCGAGCGGTATATAAATGGTCGACATACTGGCGGAAAAGTGATCCTGTAAATCATTCGCAACTTGCTGCAATAGTTTCACGGGTACGAAGGGTTCATCACCTTGCAAATTAACAATAATATCATTATCTGAATAACCTAATTTTTCAACCACCTCGCCTAAACGTTCAGTACCTGAATCATGAGGAATATCGGACATAAAAACTTGAGCATTTTCAGCTAATAAAACTTTTTCTATACGCTCATCATCCGTCGCGACCACAACTGATTCGGCGCCAGCTTTTAATGCTTGGCGATAGACATGTACAATCATTGGGATACCACCAATATCAAGTAAAGGCTTACCAGGCAAGCGGCTCGATTGATAGCGTGCGGGAATAATAATATGAAACATTAACTCTCTCCTATTTTACTGGCTTGCTCGGTTACTAAGACCGGTATACCGTCATTAATTGGATAGACTAATTGGCAAACATCGCAAATTAACGTTTGTTTTGTTTGTTGTAAGCTTTGTTTGCATTGTGGGCAGACGATTTTTTCAGGTAGAATAGACATAGTTTTTGCATCTCAATTTATTCATTAGGAGTATAACGTTTTATGAGTCTCAGTCGCAATGTTTAATCAAGATGACATAGATTCAAGTTGGCAACCACTTGTTACTAAAGCATTAGCTACTGTTGATCAAGATTATTTACGAGCTTTACAGATTCAAACGGAATGGCTTCCAGGAGCAGCAAACATCTTTAATGCTTTTAGCTTACCATTATCACAGACCCGATATATTTTATTTGGCGAGTCACCCTACCCTAGACAAGCTTCCGCTAATGGATTTGCGTTTTGGGACAACGCGGTTGGCGACATATGGGCACCAACAGGTTTAACAAAAGCCGTTAATCGCGCGACATCTTTACGGAATTTTATCAAAATGCTGTTGCATAGTGATGGTTATTTGTCGGCAGAGGCAACTGGGCAAGCTGAGATCGCCACTTTAGACAAATCAAAATTTGTAACCACATTACCTGAACTATTTTCCAACCTATTGACAGAAGGTTTTTTATTGCTTAATGCCAGCTTGGTATTATCAGAAACTTCGGTACGCTATGATTCAAAACACTGGCAACCCTTTATTCAAAGCATCCTACGAGAATTAATTTTGAATAATCATGATATTAAGTTGATATTAATGGGCAATGTTGCAAAAAACATTCTCGCTCTGCCCGGTGTAGACGCATTTTCATTTTTACAAACCGAACACCCTTATAACCTGTCATTCATACACAATAAAAAGGCATGTGCGTTTTTTAAGCAATTCAATTTATTAAAGGAACGTGATAAACTGAGATAAGAATAATAACAAATATGATACATTTTAGTGTATTGGATGATAAGGCTGTCTTTTAAGGAAGGGAAAACGATGCGTATTTTATTAGTTGAAGATGACGAATTATTAGGTGATGGTTTAGCCACAGGTTTGCGACAGCATAATTATACTGTTGACTGGGTTAAAGATGGAATTTCCGCCGAACAAGCTCTAGATTATGAGCAATTTGATGTGATGGTGCTCGACTTAGGCTTACCTAAACGCTCTGGTATTGAAGTACTACAAAACATTCGAAAATCAGGTAAAGAACTTCCCGTCTTAATTTTAACCGCTCGTGAAGCGGTCGATGATAAAATACGTGGTTTAGATTCCGGTGCTGATGATTACATGGTCAAACCATGTGACTTAGATGAATTAGCCGCTCGTATTCGTGCACTACATCGCCGCAAAACAGGTTCTGCAACCCCTACTCTACAGCATGGTAAATTAATATTTGATCCAAGCTCACATTAAGTCAGTTATGATGATGAAATTTTAAATTTACCAAGATGTGAATTCTCATTGTTAGAAAAGTTATTAGAGAACGTGGGCAAAATTGTCTCACGTGAACAACTTCTACAAACTTTATATGGCTGGGCTGAAGTAAACAGTAACACTCTAGAAGTTCATATTCATAACATTCGGAAAAAACTCCCAAAAAATTACATTCGGACTATTCGTGGTGTTGGTTATATGATCGAAAAAGCAAAAGATGAGATGCCGGAAAGCGTACCTGGAGCCTGATGAGGACATCAATAAGGCGTTTATTACTAGTTAACCTCCTCGTTTGCGTCGCCATCATTATCGGTTTAACAGCCGTAGGGGCTTATTATCTTGGCTCAAATGATCTCGATATTCTTATGGATAGAGAATTAGTCCATTCAAGCTTAGTCTTGAGTGCTTTACTATCTCCTTTAAAAACCCGAACGCAGTTGGTAGATGTACAGCACGAGTTCTCACAAATCAGCTCTAAAGAAGCGCAAATTTTTAAACTTAATCCGACTCACCGTGATTATAAGCATTCTAGCTTAAATGAATTTCCATTACAGTACCAACTTTTGGACAAAAGTGGTCATTTAATTCTTCAATCGAACGATGCACCAACTCAACCTTTATCTAATGGCCAGCCTGGCTTTAGCGATACTTATATCAATAATAAAAGCTGGCGAGTATTTACTAGCTACAATGATAAGACCGGTAGCACCTTTATTGTTGGCGCACGTCCGTCATGCTCTGCAAACTTGGTTGAAGCAATCTGTAGCAAAAGATGATATTTATATCATGCTTCTGACCTTTCCTATTTTAGGCATCTTAATTTGGCTAGTGCTAGCTTATGGCTTAAGTAGTTTACAGCGTGTGGCCACCGAGTTAGCGCATCGTGCGCCCAATTATTTAGAGCCGGTTGACTTAGAGTCAGTACCAGAAGAAATTGCCGACTTAGTTGATGAGTTAAATAAATTATTATTCCGATTAAAACAAACACTCGAACGTGAACAACGTTTTGCCAGTGACGCAGCGCATGAGTTACGCACACCATTAGCAGCACTAAGAACTCAAGGTCAAGTGGCCATGCGCTCATCCGATAACCCAGAAGTAACTAATGCTTTAAATAAGGTAATGGCCGGTGTTGAACGTAGTACCCATGTAGTCGGACAATTATTAACCTTAAGTCGGATTGTTCCAGGCTCTCCGCTCGATAACCAAAGTAATGTTGATGTTATAAAAATTGCTAAAGAAATCATTTCAGAGATCATCCCAATTGCGTTAGAAAAAAATTAATCTTCCCCCATAAAAGTGGACACCAATTTGTTAAACTATGAAAAACAAAGAGGTGACATATGTCAAAAAACGCAAGAAAATATACGGCAGAATATAAAGCTGAAGCACTGAAGCTAGCGCTAAGCTCAAGCTCGGT
>JAWUYR010000022.1:0-12364 GCA_034110705.1 Gammaproteobacteria bacterium
AGCAAAAATTAACGATTGGGGCTAGATCCACTGGCGTCCATTTATCATCGGGCTCACTTTGTAATAATCCGGAAATTTTACAAATAGTGTTTGTTTGCTGACTATAGTTCAGCATGCCTTGTCGCCATAATTCTTTCACTATAGGGTCTTTTTCTCGTGAGCTGATAAAGCCACAGTGATCGATTACAAATTGAGTCTCAGGACAGGTCTCAACTAGGGAGTTAACGGCTTTAATATGTAGCACTTGCGAAGTTAGCTCGACTAATAAGCCTAATTCCCCTGCCAATCGCACGTTAGCAATGTATTGCGGATCATAGTAAATATCAGCATTAGCAAAGCCAAGCCCAACATGGCGAATACCTACGACATTTTCTTTTGCCGCCCAAGGGGTGATGTAATCAATGAAGTTGGCTTTGGTTAAATCGGCACCTAAGACCAGGGCGCTAATACAGGGATGTTCTTCGGCTAATTGTGATGCAAACTGTGCCTCTTGGTTTAATGAGTCATCTTTTGCAACGTCAACTTCAACATACGCTAACTGTTGTACATCATAACCCTTAATATCGAGTTGATAGTCACTAAAAGTGGAGTGTGATTTTAACGCAGGCACTTCTTTGAGCCAGGGTATGTTAAGAACGTCGGCATTCCAGAAATGAACGTGGGTATCAAAAATCTTTTGCATAGTTACGTACCTTTTCATGAAAAGGCGATTATACCAGGATTTTTTTATTAGCCGAGTAAAAGCTAATGACAGTGGTTGACTCTTAAGCCAATAATTCTGTTATGTTAACCATGACTTGCGACTTTTTTCATTTTATTTTGTGCGTTTAATAAAACGGATAACGCATAAATTTCTTGTAAAATGTCGGCATCAAATAATTCAGGATGCTGGTGCAATAACTGCGTTCGAGCACTTATATCATTACAGCATTCAATTTCAAATTTAAAGTGCATCAAGTGAATGACTTGTTTAGCAGACAAATGGTTCAGAGTCGGGGTTGTTTTACGCATATTGAAAACCTCCATGTTTTCTTATTTCGCTAAAATCCTTATCAGCGGAATGTAACTATAGCACCCATATAAAATTTTGCAGGGAATGGTTAGTTTTTGCGCAGCACTCGGGTGTTAATGCAAATATAAATAGTTAAGTTTTGCTTAAATATTGACAGCTGCGCGTTATATATTCATAATTGCAATCTCGTTAAATTAGTTTAAATGTTTTATCGAGTTATGACAAGGCAAATTCTTTAGATTACTTGTAATGCTAAGGGGGCTCTTGTCTTAAGTATATTTTTGTTGTGCATACCTTATGGTACAAACAACCCCGTTAAAGATTTTCGCTACAATTGAGAGGGCCAATTCCATTGAACATGAAGAGCTTTTATGGGGTTGTGCCACTTTTAGTCGATAAAGGCATGCCATATTTGTAATCTAAAATAATCTTAAGTACAATGAAATTCTTTTGCTTTGAAGGTGCGACATTTTTTCATCAACTAATTCTGCTATTTTGAAATACACTATTTGGGCTTTAGCTGTTTCATTTTTTATGTATGAATTTGCTTTGCGTACCGTTCTTGGCACTTTCACTCATCAAATCATTCCTGCTTTGCATTTAACACCATGGACTTACTCCATCATTGACAGTTCTTACTCGATAGCCTTTTTAATTTTCTCTATCCCAATTGGTATGATCACCGATAAATTTGGGATTCGTTGGACTATGACGATTACTATGCTGGTTTTGTCTTTGGCAACGTTATTGTATTCAACGGCATCAGGCTTCTACCAGGCTTTATTTAGCCGCTTGTTAATGGGAGCAGGCTCTTCATTGTCATTTGTTAGTGTAGTGGTCATTATTATGATGTGGTTCCCCAAAAAGCGTTTTGCCTTTTTAGTTGGTATCTCTCAATTTATTGCTACCATTGGGCCTATGTTAGGGGGAGGTCCACTGATTGCTTATATTCATTACTTTCATGAAACCTGGCGTATGGGAGTGCGTGATATCGGTTATGTAGGCTTAATAATTGCAGCATTAATGTTAATTTTCATTAAAGAGAAAAAACGTAGTCAAGAAATTGAAAAACACTATATTCAAGGTGTTGGGCAGGTGTTACACCATTTGAAATTATTATTTAAAAGCAAACAAGCTTGGGCAACAGTATTATTTCCTGCAGCTTGTTATTCAGGCTTTCAATTGTTATGCACAGTCTGGGGTGTTGAATATTTACAGACTCGTGGTATCAGTCAGCAAATTGCTGCCAATGCTGTGAGTATTGGCTGGATTGGTTATGCGATAGGTTGTCCATTGCTCGGTTTTGTTTCAGACTTAAGTCAAAAACGACAACGCTATATGTCTTTTGCTGCGGTTCTTGGTATTATCATGGCAAGTTCATTAGTTTACCTGCCTACGTTAAATACCACGCTCTATATGATTATCTTTTTCTGTTTAGGTATAGCGGCTAGTGGTTGCAGTTTAAGTTATGTCTTGTTAGCTGAGAAGGTTAACGTCGCAATAAAAGCCAGTGCAACCGCTTTTAACAATAGTATGATCTCATTTTTTGTGATTGGCTTTACTTTATTTTCTAGTGCTTTCATCAACCATGCGACCCATAGTAATATTAAAAACATCCAGCCACATGATTTTATGTGGGCATTTACGATCTTGCCTTTATCATTTGTTGTTGCACTGGTATTAAGCAGCCTTGTGCTTAAAGAAAAGAAAGTGTGGTTTATGTCGAGCTGAACATTGTGAGCTACGTAACTGCTGTTATAGATAGTAAGACCTAGCTCTAAATATTCTCACTTTTTATTGTTTTGTATAAATTATACTCAGCGGTTAATGCTAGAATATATATATTAGTCTAATGTCAGCTCTTTAAGTGGGCTCTTCAATATTCCACAGAAGTGGTGACTCAGAGCGCTTACTGTCGCAATTTACTGATGTTTCTCAATATTTTTCGCAATAATGTAAGAATCTCCTTGCAAAAAAATTACGGCAATATATTATACGGACTTTCTATTAATCTAAGATGGGAACGGCACACGTGCCGTTAGTGCAGGATATTGCACTAATAAATCGTTCTGTTCGGTTCTCATTGAGAAAGAGACGATACAATTGTTATGAAACTTCGACATTTTCTATCTATTCTATTTATTGCCATCACTACTCTATTACTTGCCAGCTGCAGCCATTTAGCGATGCTCGACCCGAAGGGGATGATTGCGGCAAGTGAGAAGAAACTTTTAATCGACGCTACTTTGCTAATGTTGGTTGTGGTTATTCCTGTGATTTTAATCACATTCTATTTTGCTTGGCGTTACCGTGCTTCTAATAAGAAAGCAACGTACCGTCCAAATGATGCACACAGCGTGCCAATCGAAATTGTCTGTTGGACTATTCCCATCATTATTGTTGCCATTTTAGGGGTGATGACTTGGGTAAGTTCACACAAGTTAGACCCATATCGCCCAATTGCTGGCAAAGGTAAGCCTATTACAATCCAAGCCATCTCCCTTAACTGGAAATGGTTGTTTATCTACCCTAATAAACATATTGCCACTGTTAATTACTTACAAATTCCAGTCGGTCATCAAATCCGCTTTTTAATCACTTCTGATGCACCAATGAACTCATTGGAAATTCCGCGTTTAGCTGGACAAATCTACGCTATGGGTGGCATGCGTACTCAATTGCACTTAGTGGCCGATGAGAAAGGTGTCTATCGTGGTTTCTCAGCGAACTACAGTGGTGCTGGTTTTGCTGGTATGCATTTTAAAGTTCATGTGACTTCAATTGGTGACTATAACCGCTGGGTTAAAAAAACTCAGGCTGCACCGAAAAAATTATCACTTGCGACGTACAATCAATTAATGAAAGATAGCGAGAATAACCCAGTGGCTTATTACTCGCATGTTGAGCCAAAATTATTTGAAAAAGTTCTTATGAAGTTCACGAAACCAATGCCAGGTATGGATACACTGGGTGATGGCACTAAAGCAGAGAAAAGGTAATCAATATGTTAGAGAAAATTTTATTTGGTAAATTAACCTATAAGTCATTTCCATTTCTTTATTCGCCAGAAACCGGTACCGGTATTTTTATCGGGTTGGTTCTTTTTATGGGCTTAATTGTTCTTGGAGTGTTGGCATACTTAACCTTCACAAAAAAATGGACGTGGTTGTGGAAAGAATGGCTAACAACAATCGATCATAAAAAAATCGGTATCATGTATCTGATTTTAGCCTTTATTATGTTATTCCGTGGTTTTATGGATGCCATCATGATGCGTACACAACAAGCGTTGGCCGTTGGTCACTCGTTGGGTTACTTGCCACCAGAACATTACGACCAAATCTTTACGGCGCATGGCGTAATTATGATTTTCTTTATGGCAATGCCTTTCATGTTTGGTCTTTTAAACTTAGGTGTTCCGTTACAAATTGGTGCGCGTGATGTTGCCTTCCCTTATTTAAATTCATTAAGTTTATGGTTAACTGTTGTTGGTGCAATGTTAATTAATATATCACTTGTTGTCGGTAAGTTTGCCGCTACTGGCTGGTTGGCTTATCCACCTCTTTCTGGGATTGTGTACAGCCCTGGGGTTGGGGTTGACTATTATATTTGGGGATTACAAATTGCCGGTGTCGGTAGTCTATTGTCCGGTGTTAACTTCTTGGTGACCATTTTCAAAATGCGTTGCCCGGGTATGACACTCTTTAAAATGCCTGTTTTCACTTGGACAGCATTATGTACTACGATCCTTGTTATCTTAGCCTTCCCAGTATTAACGGCAACTTTAGCGATGCTTTGGTTAGATCGCTTTTTTGGAATGCACTTCTTTACCATGGCGATGGGCGGCAACGCGATGATGTACATCAACTTGATTTGGGTTTGGGGTCATCCTGAGGTTTATATCCTTATCTTGCCAGCTTTCGGTATATTTTCTGAAGTTGTTGCTACATTCTGTCGTAAACGTTTATTCGGTTACACGACGATGATCTGGGCAACAATTTCAATCACTATCTTGTCTTTCGTCGTTTGGTTACATCACTTCTTTACGATGGGGTCTGGGGCAAGTGTAAATGCCTTCTTTGGTGTGGCAACAATGATTATTGCTATTCCAACTGGTGTGAAAATCTTTAACTGGTTATTCACGATGCATAGAGGTCGAGTACGTTTCACAACACCGATGCTTTGGACGATTGGTTTTATTACAACGTTCTCTATTGGTGGTATGACCGGCGTATTAATGTCCGTTCCACCTGTAGATTTCCAATTACATAACAGTCTATTCTTAGTTGCGCATTTCCATAATGTGATTATTGGTGGTGTAGTTTTTGGTTACTTCGCAGGTTACATCTACTGGTTCCCGAAAATCTTCGGTTACAAATTAAACGAAAGATTGGGCCGTTGGACATTCTGGTGTTGGTTGATTGGATTCTATGTTGCTTTTATGCCATTGTATGTTCTTGGTTTAATGGGTATGACACGTCGTTTAAGTCACTATAGTGCGGCTAGTGGTTGGCATCCGTACTTAATCGTTGCGGCTATTGGCGCCGGGATTATTTTAGTGGGTATTATCTGCCAATTTGCACAGCTTTATGTCAGTTACAAAAACCGTCATAAGCCAGAATACCGGGCCGAAGCCGATCCTTGGGATGGCCGTACTTTAGAGTGGTCTATTCCATCACCAGCACCGTTTTATAACTTTGCAGTGACACCGACAGTGGATAGCATCGACCCATTCTGGGAAGAAAAAGAAGCACTTAAAAATGGTGAGCAAGTTGCAAAACCTAAAATTACGGATATTCATATGCCGAAGAATACCGGTGCTGGCTTTATCATTGCGATGTTTAGTGGTGTGTTTGGTTTTGGTGCCGTATGGCATATCTACTGGATGATAGCCTTAGGTCTTTTAGGTATTATTATCACGACAATCGCTCGTACCTTTGATACGAAAACAGATTACTATGTAAAAGCTGAAGAAGTCGAGAAAATCGAAGCCAGCTATGTAAGTGGAGCAGAAAAATGACAACGAAAACGGTAACAGAACACGAGCATCATCACGATACTGACTCAACAGCCTTTTTTGGCTTTTGGCTCTACATTATGAGTGATTGTGTGTTATTTGCGAGTTTGTTTGCGACTTTTGCAGTCTTACATAACAACACGTTTAATGGCTTTGGTGTAAAAGAGTTTCTTGACTTACCTTATATATTAGCGGAAACATTGTTTTTGTTGGCCAGTAGTTTTACGTATGGTATGGCTATTTTGGCGATGTACCGCAATAATAAATGTCAGGTTAAAGCTTGGTTAGTTTTCACTATTATTTTAGGCGTGTCATTTGTTATCTTAGAGGTAAATGAGTTCATGCACTTAATTCATGTTGGTCATGGTCCGCAAACGAGTGGCGCAATGTCTGCCTTCTTTACTTTGGTGGGTACGCATGGCTTACACGTTTCCATGGGGCTGCTATGGATGGTTGTCATGGTAATTCAATTATATGTATTTGGAATTACGCCAGCGACTAAGAGACGTTTAACCTACTTGGGTATGTTCTGGGCATTTCTTGATATTGTTTGGATCTTTGTTTTCACTATTGTTTACTTAATGGGAGCGCTGTAATGTCTGATACTCATTCAACGGATATGCAAAAAGATCCAAGTCGTAAAAGCTTAGCCGGTTACGTGACGGGCTTAATTTTATGTTTAGTTTTAACTTTACTCTCGTTTGGTTTGGTTGCTGTACATTTAAAGGGTGGCGTAGATGCGCATGAAATGTCAAACGCTGGCTTATTTGTTACTATTTTAATCTTGGCTCTAATTCAGTTATTTGTTCAAGTCACTTGCTTCTTGCGTCTTAATGCAAGCAAAGAAGGACGCTGGGATTTAATGCCGTTCCTATTCACGATTTTCATCGTTTGTGTTGTTGTTGGTGGTTCTATGTGGATCATGCACAATTTAAACTACAATATGATGCATTAATTTCACCTGAATTGTGGAACAGCCAAAGGCCAAATCAAGAAAACGACTTTATGCTTTCATCATAGGCATTATTGTCGTTTTTTTTAGTCCCATCATTTTTTCTATTGTTTTATTCCTTATTCATCCGCAATGGATGAATAGCACTAAACATCATGGTTACTATGTTAAGCCGCCGATCCCTTTTTAAAAATTAGAACTAACCAGAACCGACGGTAAGATTCTTTCTGAAAACCAGTGGAAGAAAAAGTGGCTGGTTCTTTATGTGACACCATTACCGTGTCGCAAAACATGTCGTGTAAATATGCTTAAGCTGAGGAAGTTACAACAAAGCTTTACTCCAAAAGTGCAAAAGAACTTGGCTATTATCGTCGCGATATTTGTTGGTCAAGGTAGTAACCATCACTTGCAACAATATGGTGATTTCACACATGTTTATTTGCAGCGTGATAATTTTAGACGAACCTTTTCTGGTGCTCACTCTATGCACCGTGCTAGCGTTCAGGGGATGCTGTATATAGTGAATTCAGACGGCTATGTGGTCGTCAGTTACCGTACGACTACAAGCGAGCAAGACATACGTGGTGACTTAGGAAAATTTTTAGCAAGTACAAACTAATTAATATAAAGATAAAGAAAATGACTCAAACAACAGCTAGTAAAACTCATAAAGCCACATGGCGAGATTATCTCGATTTGTGTAAGCTGCGCGTCGTATTATTAATGCTAATCACTTCTTATGTTGGCATGTCATTGGCGGCACCTGGGTTAGTGCCTTGGCAAGCGCTAGTATTTGGTCTACTGGGTATTGGCTTATTAGCTTGTGCTGCTGCTGCTGTTAATCATTTAGTTGATAGACGCATCGATGCGCTTATGGGCCGCACACGACACAGACCCATCCCAACTGGGCGGGTGAGTATTGCTAACGCAATTATCTTTGCTAGTATTTTAGGCTTACTAGGTTTCTTCATGCTAGGCTTTTTAGTGAATTGGCTAACAGCAATTCTTACCGCACTAACCTTAGTCGGTTATGCTGGTATTTATACTATGTATTTAAAGCGGGCTACCTCACAAAACATTGTAATTGGTGGTTTAGCCGGTGCAATGCCACCGCTATTAGGTTGGACAGCGGTGACAGGGCATATGAGTATAGATGGTTGGTTATTAGTTCTTATTATCTTTCTTTGGACACCGCCACATTTTTGGGCTTTAGCTATTTTTCGTAACGAAGAATACAAAAAAGTTGATATTCCTATGTTGCCAACGACTCATGGTTTGACTTACACACGTAACAGCATATTGATTTATACGGTACTATTATTAATTATTTCGACCTTACCTTATTTTATTGGCATGAGTGGTTTACTATATTTAATCGGCGCAATAATTCTTGGTACTATTTTCTTGGCTTATGCCATTATTTTACGCATTAGCCCAGATATTCATTGGGGCATGAAAACATTTCGTTATTCCATTATTTATTTACTACTTTTATTTGTAGTGATGTTCATTGACCATTACTTATTTTAATTTAAGGAATTTTTAATGAAACTTTCTTTTATTGTTGCCATGGATAAAAATCGAGGGATAGGTCAAAATAATGGTTTGCCCTGGACTATGCCAGCCGATTTAAAACATTTTCGTGTTAAAACGACAGGAAAGCCTATTTTAATGGGTCGAAAAACGCATGATTCGATTGGTAGGACCTTACCAAAACGACCTAACATTATTATTACTCGTGACGAATCTTACCTCTCGGAAGGTTGTGAGGTTTATCATTCTATTCATGACGCTTTAAAAAATTTGCAACAGTATGATGAGGTTATGGTGATCGGTGGTGCAAATCTATTTGCACAAATGCTAGAACAAGCGGACCGTTTATATTTAACCATTATTGATCATGAGTTTGCAGTTGATACTTACTTGCCAAACATAGATTTAAGCCAGTGGAAAGTTGTCGAGCAAGTTGATAATAAAGCAGATGCTGAAAACCCACATGATTATTGCTTTATTACCTATGATAAATTAAGTTAATGTTTAGCAATAGCCGCGACAGAAAATAATTCAAGAGATTCTAAATTTAAAGCCGTTAAGCAATCACCCCAAACACAGCCTGTATCTAAAGCAAAAACATTAGGTGTATTGGTTAATCCTCTGATTGCAGCCCAATGTCCAAAAATAATATTTTGTTTTTTCATCGCGCGATTTTTGAATTCAAACCAGGGAAGTAAGTGTATGTTATTATCCGGATGGTTTTTTGCTCCAAACTCTAGACAGCCCGCGGAGTTTAAAAATCGCATACGGGTAAAAAAATTAATGATACAGCGCCAACGATCGATGCCTTGCAAATCATCATGCCAGCAAGTAGGATGATTACCGTACATATGCTTGAGTAATTCATGCCGTTGATCGCTCTGTAATATTTTTTCAATTTGCTTAGCGCATGTCTGAGCTGTAGACAAATTCCATTGTGGTGCAATGCCTGCATGCACCATTGTGAAACCAAGCTTGCTATCATGATGTAATAAAGGCTGTTGGCACAACCACTCAATTAATTCATCGCGGTCATCTGCTTGCAGAATGTCTATTAAAGTATCACCATTTGCTAATGCTTGATATCCATGTGCAACCGAAATCAAATGTAAATCATGGTTGCCAAGAACGACTACAGCACCGTCCTTTAACGATTTTATAAATCTCAAACAAGCTAAAGAATCTGGGCCGCGATTGACTAAGTCACCTACAAACCATAAGGTGTCATAATTTTTATTAAAATTAATTTTTTGTAAAAGATTTTGTAAATCATCAAAGCAGCCTTGGACATCTCCAATTGCGTAAGTGCTCATAGCTCTTTCCGTAAGCTAACAAGCAAAAAGGTAATGATGAAACCGATACCTAATGTTAACAATGCATATGGCACAATCGTCGTATGAGGTAGATGGGCTGCGAGTGCTAATGCAACAGCACAACCACCGATTAATATTGTCCCATAAAAAGCAGCGCCGACACCAGCATTTGCTTTGATTGCGCCATAAGCCTTACCGGCTGCTGCGGGATAGATGGCACCATCAACGCCATAAAGCAAACATAGTGGTAAGATAATAAACCATAAATTATTCGGATTTATAAAGTGTAACCCTAGTAATAAAAACGCGCTGATAATAATAGTAGAAGTACCTATTATTAAAATACGCTTATTACCGAACACTTGTGCATAATGGCCAACTAAAAATGAGCCGCCTATATTCATAGCTGCAATCAGTAAAATCACCCAGCCATAATGAACTACCGACAGATTAAAATGTAACTGTAATAAGAAAGGCGCGCCAATAATAAATGACATTATAATAGCGCTGGCTATTGAAACGATACAGGCGAATAAAATAAGGGATCTATTGGTAAGACAGCCTTTTAAAGCCGCAAGAAAATGCTGGCCTTCATCAATAGCTTGTTGAGTACGAGTCTCCTGAACCAGCTTATAAACTAAAATGAAAAAGAATGCACTAAGGCTCAAAATCACTTTAAATTGCATTTGCCAATTAAAATATTGTTGAATATAGCCACCGAGTGCTGGTGCTAAAATAGGCACTAATGCCCAGAGTGTTGAGTAATATCCGGAAACCTTAGTTAGCTCAATGCCAGAAAATAAATCACGAAAAGATGTTCGCATACAAACTTGAAAAGCGGTACCACCACCGCCTTGGAGAAAACGGAAAAGTAAAAACCAAATTATATTATGCGTGAAAATAATCATAATAGTCGAAAGAATAAAGCAAACATATCCAATCAATAGAGTAGGGCGGCGGCCAATTTTATCAGCCAAATAACCAAAGACTAATTGTAGTGCGGCACAACCAAACATATACAAGGTTAAGCTTAATTGAATATTAGTACTTGTGGTATCAAATACTTGCTGCATAGCTGGAAAAGAAGGTGTGTATACATCAATCGCCATTTGGCTCACGATAGTAGAAAAAAAGATCAGAGTGGTTATTTTATAACGCTGAGAAATATCCAAAAAATGGTTTCTAGGATTTCGACTGTAAAACATAGCACATCTTTATAATAGTGAGTTGGCTAATTTAACATATTGTTCGACAGATAACACCCCAGGACGTAGACTAAGATCAACGTCTAGTGTTTGAGTATCACTTAATAGGTCTTTTAAATTATTCCGCAAAGTTTTCCTTGGGTGAGCAAAAGCTTGTTTTACCACAGCTGAAAATTGTAGTTCGTCTTTTGCGGTAAATGGTTTTTCTTGGAAAGGTGCCAAACGAATAATAGCCGAGTCAACTTTAGGTTGTGGCTCAAAAGCGGTTGGCGGCACGGTAAATAACTTAGTGGCCGCACAATAATATTGTATCATGACGCTTAAGCGGCCATAGCTTTTACAAGATGGGAGAGATGTCATGCGCTTAACCACCTCTTTTTGAAGCATAAAGGTCATATCATCTATTAAGTTATAATAGCTTAATAGATGAAAGCACAGTGGCGTAGAGATATTATAAGGAAGGTTACCAATAATTCGTAACGGTTTTTTTTGCAAGGTGGCAAAGTCAAATTTCAATACATCACAATGGTGAATATGAAGTTGCTCTGGATATTGGGTAAAGTTTTTTAAATGCTCAACAATATCATTATCAATTTCAATGACATCTAAATGTTGGGTCTTTTTTAATAAGTGCTTCGTTAAAGCGCCAAGACCAGGGCCGATTTCAACAATATGTTGTTCTGCTTGCGGTGCAATCGAGCCAATGATTTGGTGAATAACATGCTGATCCGTTAAAAAATTCTGACCAAAGCGTTTGCGTGGACGATGTTTCATCCGCGGAGCTGCTCAACAGGAAAGAATTCGCTTGGGTTAACGATATCATCTTGTGCTTTAATGATTTGTAGGTCATTAGTGGCTTGCTTGGTAGTCTGTTTAAACACACCATAAACTGCAGCTGTCGCAAAACGTAATGCTTTAGCAGGCTCGGTTTTATCTCTTAGATATGAGGCTAAAAATATCGCGGTGATAAGATCACCAGAACCGGTCGGGTCTTCTTTAAAAGTGAAGCGTGGCGTAGAGGTTATCCAAACACCATCAGGTGTACTCAGTAACATACCAATTTTATCAGCTCCAAGCTCATCGTAACTAAGGCTAGTGACCAAAATAATCGATGGGCCCAAGCGATGCAGAACTGCGCAAGCCTGTAACACATCATCTAAGGTCACGATTTTCATATCCGTTAAATAGGCTAGCTCAAATTGATTAGGCGTTATAATGTCAGCAACTTGGATGGCATCCGCTTTTAAAAACTCAGCCGTTTCTTTTAAGACATAAATATCTCGCGTGAAATCACCTAAGACAGGGTCGCAACAATAGATTACATCAGGGCGC
>JAWUYR010000023.1:0-11571 GCA_034110705.1 Gammaproteobacteria bacterium
AAAAACCCTTTGCGTATTTTAGATAGCAAAAATCCCGCGATGGAAGCAATGCTGAATGAAGCCCCCAACTTGCAAGATTTTATGGGTGAAGCCTCATTACAACATATTACGCAAATTTGTATGGCCTTAGATAAAGCGGATATTCCATATCGTGTTAACTCACGTTTAGTACGTGGCATGGATTATTATTGCCATATGGTATTTGAATGGGTGACTACTGAATTGGGCTCGCAAGGCACGGTTTGTGCGGGTGGCCGTTAGGATGGCGTAGTCGCTGAAATTGGTGGCGATGTGGTGCCAGCTGTCGGTTTCGCGATGGGAATGGAGCGGTTAATTCTATTGCTTAAGCATTATGGTTTAGCGCTAAGCGCGAATGCTAATGCTTATTTTGTTAGTCTCGGTGAGGCGGCACGTTTACAGACATTGTTATTAACAGAACAATGTCGCACAGTATTGCCGGCTCTTGCGATGGTGAATCACTGTGGTGAGGGTAGCTTTAAATCACAAATGAAGCGGGCGGATAAAAGTGGAGCAGATATTGCCATTATTTTAGGTGAAGATGAGTTGCAAAACCAACAGGTCAGTATAAAATACCTGCGAATTAAGCAAGAACAAGAAACGATTGCTCAAACAGAATTAGTTAATAGATTACAACAGATTTTTTAGGAGAAGAGTATGGACTATGTCGAAAACACATTTGATGCTGGTGAACGGCTTAAACACAATTTGAAAAAGTACGGTAACCTTATTATTACGTTAATTATTCTGGTGATGATTGGTATTGTTGGTTTGCAGTATTGGAACAAACATACTACCAAAATCGCGGCTCAAGCATCGAGTACTTATGAACAGTTATTAACGGCCTTGTCACAAAACAATGCTGGCCAAATTCAAGCTTTGGGTAATACGTTAATGTCAAATTATAAAAGTTCACCTTATGCGAAAATGGCGGCTTTTCTGTTAGCAAAACAAGCGGTACAAAGTAACAAACTTGGCCAAGCGGCAACTCAGCTTGAATGGGTCGTTGATAATGCTAGTGTCGAGTCTTTTAAAGCTATTGCACAAATTCGTTTAGCCCGTGTGTATTTGGCTCAACAAAAAGCTCAGCAAGCATTAACCGTTTTACAAAAAGTGGATGCTAAAAATTATATAGATGAGGCTGCCGCGATCAAAGGTGATGCCTATTTAGATCTTAAGCAACCTGCACAAGCAAAAGTGGCTTATCAAGAAGCGTTAACTTCGCTTGATAAGCAATCACCACTTTATATTTATGTTGAAATGAAATTATATAGTATTTAAGCCCTCATAATTAAGGAAACCGAATGAAATTCATTGCAAAAATTTTACTACTCACCAGCATGGCCATTAGCATTGTGGCTTGCTCTAGTTCCGATAACTTAGCTAACCCCGCTGAGTTAGTCGACTTTTCTCCGACAATTAAAGTTGAGAAAGTCTGGGGGCATAATACAGGTACAGCAGGAACGCAGTATTTAAACTTACAAATCGGGCATGATGCTAAAAATGTATATGTGGCAAATGGCCGTGGTGAAGTACAAGCGATGAATGCAAATAGCGGTAAGCGTTTATGGACAACTAAGCTTGATACCTCGGTTAAAAGTGGTGTTGCTGTTGGACATAATCTGGTCGTTGTCGGTAACACTAAAGGCACAATTTATGCCATGGCGGCCAATAATGGTAATGTCCTATGGCACGTTAACGTGGGTAATACAGTATTGGCACCAGCCGGAATTTCTAGCCAAGCGGTGATTGTGAAAACGGTAGCCGATGATGTTATGGCGTTAGATCCGGCCACGGGTAAGACACTTTGGCAGTTTACTGGTAATGCACCAACCTTACTTTTACGAGGTGGTAGTCAGCCGCAAGTATCGGGCAATTTAGTGGCTGTTGGTTTTGCCTCAGGCAAACTTGGTGTGTTTAGTATTGATAAAGGGCTGCCAATTTGGCAACAAGCTGTCGCTCAGCCGCAAGGAAGTTTTCCAATTCAGCGCATGGTGGATATTACCGCCGCTCCTGTGATTAGTAATGGAGTTATTTATACGGCATCTTATCAAGGTAATATAATGGCATTCAATTTAACGAATGGTCAAAAATCTTGGAACCATAAATTATCATCTTATACTGGCTTAGCTTCTAGTGGTGATAGCTTGTATGTGACAGATGCAGACAGTTATGTTTGGTCTTTTCAGAAATCGGATGGTGGTGTGAGTTGGCGTCAGAAACAGCTCTCAGCACGTGATATTACAGCGCCTGCTGTGCAGGGACAATATGTTGTCGTTGGCGATAGTGACGGTTATGTGCACTGGCTGGCAATGAATGATGGACATTTTGTTGGACGAGTGCGTTTGAGCACGATTGCTATCCAGTCGGCGCCTGTTGTCGTTGGCAATATGGTATTTGTGATGGATGTTGCTGGACATTTGATTGGGTATCGGGTTAGTTAAATAGGTAGTGGTGTTTTAGATCGCAGCAGAACTAATCTAATCTCGATTTGAAAAATCGACCCTTTCGATCCCTAAATCATGAATCCCAAATCCAAAAAGAGGAAGAAATATGTTACCAGTAATTGCCATCGTCGGACGTCCTAATGTAGGAAAATCGACCTTATTTAATCGCCTGACTAGAAGTCGGGATGCTTTGGTTGTTGATTTACCAGGGGTTACTCGTGACCGGCAATATGGTCAAGGCAAGCTGTGACCTAAACCTTATATTGTGATCGATACTGGTGGAATAGGTGAGGGTGAGGAAGGAATTGACTCGCCGATGACAGAGCAGTCTAAGCTGGCAATGGAAGAAGCCGATGAAATTTTGTTTGTTGTTGATGGAAGAGCCGGGGTATCTGGAGCAGATGAGCAAATTGCACAATTCTTACGGGAGTTGGATAAAAAAGTTTATGTGATCGTTAATAAAACCGATGGTGTCGACCTTGATGTTGCGGCAAGTGATTTCTATAGCTTAGGTTTGAGTAAACCTTATGCAATTGCAGCTTCACAAGGGCGTGGGGTCACGGCTTTAATGGATGAAGTGTGTCATGATTTTCCGGAAACTTTTGATGAAGATGATGTCGAAGAGGGTGAGCGTAGTATTCGAGTAGCGATTATTGGTAAGCCAAATGTTGGTAAATCTACCTTAGTTAATCGTATGTTGGGTGAAGAGCGCGTGATTGTATTTGATCAGGCGGGGACTACACGCGATACTATTGAGATCCCTTTGGAAAGGCATGGAACAAAATATACCATTATTGATACCGCTGGTATTCGTCGAAAAGGACGCATTAAAGAAACGGTTGAAAAATTTTCTGTAGTGAAAGCTTTGCAAGCGATTGAGCAATCTAATGTGGTTATTTATGTTATCGATGCAACAGAGAATATTGGTGACCAAGATTTAAGTATGCTTGGTTTTGTCTTGGATGCTGGTCGTTCGTTAGTGTTAGCGATCAATAAATGGGATGGCTTAAATCAAGATATTCGTGAAGAAGTAAAAGAAGAGGTCGACCGTAGATTGGCTTTCGTTAATTTTGCTAAGTTAAGTTACATTTCGGCTTTGCACGGTACTGGCGTTGGTGACTTATTTAAAGATGTTGATAAAGCTTATGCGGCAGCAATGCAACCATTGCTAACTTCAAATTTAACTAAACTCTTAGAAATAGCCGTAACAGAGAATCCTCCTCCACTGATTGGTACAAGACGTGTTAAGTTGCGCTATGCTAATCCAGGTGGGCATAATCCACCGATTATTGTTATTCATGGTAATCAAACCGATAAGTTACCGAACAGTTATAAACGATACTTAGTGAATTTTTATCGTAAATCTTTGAAAATGGTGGGTACACCGTTGCGTTTGGGTTTTAAAATGTCTGATAATCCTTTTAAAGATAAACGGAACACACTGACACCACGTCAAGAGCATAAACGTAAAAGAGCTAAGCGTAAATTTAAGCATTAATATTATATTTTTTTCTTTAGGATAAAACAGGCAAGCAATCGATTCTTGATAGTTTTCATCGGGTAACACGTTGATTAAACTGCCTTGTTCGAGATGATTACTAACACAGTAAGATGGTAGATAGACTATACCAGTGCCTAGAGTGGCTGCGCGAACCAATAAAGGGGCTAAGCCACTAATTAGATTGCCATTCACTTTCACTTTTCCTGATTTAAATGTCCAGCGGAATGGATTGGATGTGCTCATATTAATAAAGCAATTATGCTCATGCAAATCATTAATACTGCTGAGTTGCGGATGATTTTCAAAGTAATCAGGTGAAACATACATACCAAAATCATAGTCTGCAAAATTTTTGCTTTTCCACCCAGGAACTAGCGATCTTTCAGAGCTATACCCAAAAAAACAGTTTAAATTTTTCACTTTAGTTTTTTGTAGAGTAGGTACTCGTAATAAAATAATTTTAATTTTCGGGTACGCATTTGAAAATTCACTAACGATAGGCATGATGCTGTCAGCAAAAACTAAAGGAAAACCAATCCGTAATGTGCCTTTGATGTTTTCTTTATTTGTATTGAGCCCATCGGTTGTTTGCTGCCAGATATCAACTAAGTTTTGTGCAGAATGATAAAAATTTTCACCCTCAGGAGTAAGAAAAAATTTCCGTGTCGTGCGTAATATCAATTGGCAATTAATTATTTTTTCAAGCCACATAACTTGCTTACTTAGTGTCGAAGGGCTTATGCCTAATATTTTAGCAGTTGAGCGATAATTGTTGTTATCAACAAGCTCAATATAATTATTTAGGCAAGTCACTAAGTTCATGATGCATTACTTTCTATTGAGTGAAAACGTTCTTGTAAAAAATCAAGAAATAAGATTAGTGGGCGTACTTTATAGTCTAGATTATTATAATAAATATTATGCGTGACTATGTTTGTTTCTATATCAGTAAAAATATCGACCAATTCACCATTAGCAATTTTATCGTGAACAAGATGAGCCGAGCTATAAACTAAACCTGCATCTTGAGTGGCTATGTCAATTAACCAGGTTAACAAATCACTTTTTACGCAACCTTTAACGGTGATAGTTTTCTCTTTGAATGGCCATTCATTGAAAGGCTTCATATGACTGTATAAGAGGCATTCGTGTTTTTCAAGATCTTCAAAGGTTTCAATTTTAGGCGCTGATTTGAGATACTCAGGGCTCGCATAAACACTAACGCGCGAGACGTTAAATGAGCGATATTGATAAACATTTAACAAAGGGTTGTTAGGTTCATCCCGCCAGATCATAAGATCAAGGTTGTACTCAACTAAGTTTACGACTTCATTTATGCTAATAATTTCAAATTCAATATTTTGATAAATATTGATAAGAGCTTAGCAGCTCTTGCTGGTAGAGTTCTTGTAAGAATTCTGGTATGCCGATTCGTAGGCGACCATGTGGTGACTTAGTTTCAGAATGTAATTGATTAATGGTTGTTTCCCAAGTAGAAACAAATTGAGTTGCTTGAACAAAGAAAAATTCACCAGCTTCTGTAAGAGTGATTTTCTTTAAGTTGCGATTTAAGAGTTTAACGTTTACAGATATTTCGAGTTGCGAAATGTGTTTGCTTAATAATGATGGTCGTATATTAAGTTGTTTGGCTGCTTTGGAAAATGATCTATTTGCCACAACAAGAAGAAATTCATTACATAAACTAACTTGATTCATGGTTATAATTCTGCCCAATTAGAGTAAATACTCTATCATACTAGAACCAATATTGCCAAATTAGTTTAAGCGCCAATAGAAATAGGGGCTTAATCAGTTTTTGTCCATGCTTGATCGCGGTGTGTGCACCACAGTATGATCCAATAACATAGCCAAACATTAAGACAAAAGCGGCACTATAGTTAACAGAGCCATAACTCATGAATAAAATAGCCGCAACAATGTTACTAGTGAAGTTCATCAGTTTTGCAATTGCAGTTGCTTGCAATAGATCTAGCTTGAAGAAAAATATAAGCCCACTGGTCCAGAATGAACCTGTGCCAGGGCCAAAAAAGCCATCATAGAAGCCTAAGATAATACCAAGCACGCCGCCTTTTAATTTTGGTGGTCGATAATCAATCGCTTGACCTTTGTTGTGCAAGGTTTTGGGTAATGCCATATAAACAGCAATAATAATTAAGATAGGGATAAGCTGGCTAAGCCATTTAGCCGATATGAAGTGGATACTTATCGTGCCTATTGCGGCACCAATCAGTGAGGTAGTGAGAATAAACAGCCAGAGTTTTATATTGTAAATATTTTTTCGTAAATAGACTAAAGCAGAGCTCATTACACCAATTGAAGCTGCTACTTTATTAGTGCCTAAGGTAATATGTGGTGGTAGGCCACAAGGCTAATAACACTGGAGTTGTTAATAAGCCACCACCACCGACTATCGCGTCTATAAAGCCGGCAAATAAGCCTGTGATGGCTATTATAATTAAGAGGTGCGTCGCTAAGATCATTTGTTACAAAACTTTACAGTCAATGCTGCCATCACTCACTCGAATTTTAAGTTGTTCGCCACTCTTAGCTTGTTTGATGCTACGAACCACTACGTCTTCTTTAAGTAAAATAGAGTAGCCCCTATCTAATGTGGCTAGCGGGCTAATGGTATGTAAAGCTCGACTAACATTACTCAGCTGTTGCTGTTTATTCTTTAGTAAACCTTGTTTGGCTTTTACTAAGCTTTGCCATAAATAATCTAACTGTTGTGCTTGTTCTTGTAGTTTATCTCCAGGGTGACGCAAGCGTTTACGTAACCAGTTTAGATTTTGTTGTTTGTGTTGTAATATTTGTAATAAATTTTTACGTAAGCGTTGATTAAGATGTGTAATACGTTGTTGCCATTGTTGTTGGTCAGGGCTAACAAGTTCGGCAGCGGCTGAAGGTGTCGCTGCTCGAACATCTGCTACAAAATCACTAATGCTAACATCTACTTCATGCCCGACAGCGCTAATAATAGGAATGTCACTGGCAAAAATAGCACGAGCGACAATTTCTTCATTAAATGGCCAGAGATCTTCTAAGGAACCGCCACCACGGCCAACGATTAAAACATCACATTCATTACGTACATTTGCTAGGCTAATCATATTGGCAATACTGTCAGCAGCGCTAGTACCTTGCACTAAGCTTGGGTAAATTATTATAGGAATAAGAGGGCATCGACGATGCAGAACTTTCATAATATCGCGAATAGCCGCGCCAGTACTTGATGTGATTACTCCAATTCGTTGAGGAATATTAGGTAACGTTTTTTTGTGTTGCTCAGCAAATAAGCCTTCATTATTTAAGCTTTGTTTTAATTTCTCAAAGGCTAATTTTAAAGCACCGTCACCTAAAGGTTCCATCTGCTCGACAATAAGCTGATAGTCACCCCGAGGAGCGTATAAGCTCACTTTTGCACGAACTTGAATTTGTGCACCGTCTTTAGGCTTAAATGATGTACGTTGATTAGCACCTCGAAACTGCGCACAGCGTATTTGAGCCTTGTCATCTTTAAGTGAAAAATACCAGTGTCCAGATGCGGGACAAACAAAATTGGAGATTTCACCTTCAACCGTAAGATTAGTGAATTCCGACTCAAGCAAGTGGCGGACCGAATTATTAAGTTGTGAAACGGAGTATATAGTCATAAGCCGAGTATATCGTAAACGGGCGATTAACAAAATTATTCCTAGGTATTTCGATGTGTTGGCAGTATAATCTCGCGGCATACCCACTCTTGCCTCGGGTATGAGTGGGTATCAACCAAGAGGACAATACCCATGCGCGTTAAAGAAAAAGCTTTCACCTTTGATGATGTCTTACTGCTACCTGCAGCATCATCCGTTTTACCTAGAAATGTCGATTTAAGTACCAAAATTACTCGTGACATTACCTTAAATATCCCCCTTGTCTCTGCAGCCATGGACACTGTTACCGAAGCGTTACTAGCCATTGCTTTAGCTCAAGAAGGTGGTATTGGTATTATTCATAAAAACATGTCAGTTCAAGCTCAGCGCCATGAAGTGCGTAAAGTTAAAAAATATGAAAGCGGTGTGATTAAAGACCCACTAACCGTTGGTCCAGGAACATCGGTTCGTGAACTATTAGCATTAACTAAAGCACATCATATCTCAGGTATGCCTGTGGTTGAAGGCAAAAATTTGATTGGTATTGTGACTAGTCGTGATGTGCGATTTGAAACTAACCTTGACCAACCTGTCACCAACGTTATGACCACTAAAGAAAAATTGATTACGGTCAGTGAAGGAGCTTCACGCGAAGAGGTGATTGATAAATTGCAAAAAAACCGTATTGAAAAAATTCTGATTATTAATGATGACTTCTATTTACGTGGCATGATTTCAGCAACCGATATTCGTAAAGCTGAAGAAAAACCTTATGCGTGTAAAGATGAGCATCAACGTCTACGTGTAGGGGCGGCAATTGGCACAGATGAAGAAAGTAAAGAACGCGCAGAAGTACTTGCCAGTGCAGGGGTTGATATACTCGTTGTCGATACAGCGCATGGACACTCTAAAGGCGTGCTAGAGCAAATTAGCTGGGTTAAAAAACACTTTCCTGACGTACAATTAATTGGTGGCAATATCGCGACAGGAGATGCTGCGATAGCGTTGGTTAAGGCTGGGGCGGATGGTGTAAAAGTGGGAATTGGCCCTGGGTCAATTTGTACGACACGTATCGTGTCAGGAGTTGGCGTTCCACAACTTACGGCAATTGCAAATGTTGCTGAAGCCTTAAAAGGTACTGATACGCCTTCAATCGCCGATGGTGGTATTCGTTATTCAGGTGATATCGTTAAAGGACTTGCGGCTGGTGCTTATGCGGCAATGGTCGGCAGCATGTTAGCGGGAACAGAAGAATCTCCAGGAGAGGTTGAGCTTTTTAAAGGTCGTTCATACAAATCATACCGAGGCATGGGTTCGTTAGGTGCGATGAGCCAAGGCTCGAGTGACCGATATTTTCAGTCTGCAGATGCTGGCATCGAAAAATTAGTACCTGAGGGTATTGAAGGGCGTGTTCCTTATAAAGGTAGTGTTACCGCTATTATTCATCAGTTAATGGGTGGTTTACGCTCAGGAATGGGGTACACGGGTTGTGCGAATATAAAGGAATTGCGTACTAAAACTGAATTCGTTGAGTTAAGTGGTGCTGGCATGCGTGAAAGTCATGTACATGATGTAGCGATCACTAAAGAAGCACCTAACTATCGCGTAGATTAAATGAAATTGTGATGACGTTTTAAATAAGAGAACAAACAATGACACAAAATATACATCAAGATAAAATTTTAATTTTAGACTTCGGTTCACAATACTCTCAACTCATCGCTCGGAGAGTGCGTGAGTTGGGAGTTTACTGCGAGTTACTTCCATATGATATTAGCGCGACTGATATTCAAAATTTTAATCCTAAAGGAATTATTTTATCGGGTGGGCCTGAGTCGGTAACAGAATTGGATACTCCTCGTGCGGCGGATATTGTATTTGAATTGGGTGTTCCTGTTTTGGGTGTTTGCTATGGTATGCAAACCATGGCGGCACAGCTAGGCGGCAAAGTTGATACCTCGGCTAAAAAAGAGTTTGGTTCTGCCGACGTTAGTGTACAGAATGATAACGCTCTGTTCGCAGGTTTTGAAACGCAACAATCTGTATGGATGAGTCATGGTGATAAAGTTATTCAAGAACCTAAAGGTTTTACTGTTATTGGCCATACTGCAAGTGCGCCTGTAGCGGCGATGGCTGATGTCGAGCGAAATTTTTATGCGGTACAATTTCATCCCGAAGTAACGCATACAAAAAATGGCCAACAAGTGTTGGGCAACTTTATTAAAACGATCTGTAATTGCCAAGCATTGTGGACTTCAGCGAATATTATTGACGAAGCTGTCGCCGATGTTCGCGCAAAAGTAGGGGATGAACATGTGATTTTAGGCTTGTCAGGTGGTGTGGATTCATCTGTTGTAGCAGCCTTATTACATAAGGCAATTGGTAAACAGCTAACGTGTATTTTTGTCGATAATGGTTATATGCGCTTAGGTGAAGCTGAGCAAGTAATGGATACTTTCGCCCAACATATGGATATTAATGTTATCCAAGTTAAGGCCGGTCAGCGTTTTACCGATGTATTAAAAGGTGAGTCAGACCCTGAGAAAAAGCGTAAATTAGCCGGAAAAGAATTTATTAAAATATTTGATGAACAAGCCAGTAAAATTGATAATGCTAAATGGCTAGCTCAAGGTACCATTTATCCAGATGTAATTGAATCAGCCGGTAGTAAAACAGGCAAAGCAAAAGTGATTAAATCACACCATAATGTAGGTGGCTTGCCAGATGATATGCAGCTAGATTTAATTGAACCGCTACGTGAACTCTTTAAAGATGAAGTACGTAAAATAGGTGTTGAATTAGGCTTGGCACCAGAATTAGTTTATCGTCATCCATTTCCTGGCCCGGGTTTGTGTATCCGTATTTTAGGTGAAGCTAAGCCAGAATATGCAGATATTTTACGCGAAGCCGACGCGATTTTTATTAATGAATTACGTGAACACAATCTATATGACAAAGTCAGCCAAGCATTTGTTGTATTTTTACCTGTTAAATCAGTTGGTGTGGTCGGTGATAATCGACAGTATGAATATGTAGTTGCCTTACGTGCGGTTGAAACCGTTGATTTTATGACAGCACACTGGGCAGATTTGCCGTATGATTTTTTAGGGCATGTGAGTAATCGCATCGTGAATGAAGTTGCTGGCATTTCTCGTGTCGTTTATGATATTTCTGGCAAACCACCGGCGACGATTGAATGGGAATAATCAGCTTAGGGAAGAGCTTTAGAAAAGATTTTATAGGAGATAAATTGTGACAAAATGTGGACGGAAAGCTTGGCTGATATGGATTATTGCGGCCTTATTTTATGCTTATGAATTTTTCTTGAGAATTTCACCTACTGTTATGGTGCCAGATTTAATGCAGGCTTTTAAAGTTGACGCTGCTACTTTAGGCGTTTTATCGGCTTTCTATTATTATGCTTATGCCAGCTTGCAAATACCAGTTGGTATGCTGCTCGACAAGTTTGGCATACGTCGTTTATTGACGATTGCGGCAATTTGCGTGGCTATCGGCAGTTTTGCTTTTTCGCATACCAATCAATTATGGGTAGCAGAACTTGGTCGCATCTTAATGGGCATGGGTTCAGCTTTCGCTTTTATTAGTACAGTGAAGCTCGCGCGTAATTGGTTTAATCATGAATGGCTGGCGATTGTTATTGGTTTAACGAATACTTTAGGTGTGTTAGGGGCAATTGCCGGAGAAGCTCCATTAGCGGCATTTGTACAACATTTTGGCTGGAGAGTATCTTTATTTGTTGCAGGCTGCATTGGAGCTTTATTAGCTCTGTTAATTACCTTAATCGTACGTGATACTCCTGCCACCGCAGGTTGCAATGTTGAAGGTAGGGCAGAAGATAAAGAGATTGTCCCAGAACTTTGGCAAGGACTTATCTGTGTATTGAAAAATCCAAAAACCTGGGTCGTCGCTTTTTTTGCCGGTTTAATGGTGG
>JAWUYR010000024.1:0-20484 GCA_034110705.1 Gammaproteobacteria bacterium
ACAAAGCTTGTTTCAGTATATCGAAGGGTATTATAATCACAAACGAAGGCATTCATCGATTGGATACCAATCACCCAGTCAATTTGAGATGGCTGCGTGAGTTCGTAGAAGTGAGTGTCTACGGAAATGGGGGAAGATTACCTTCTTTTTCTATTGCTGGGAGGATTGAAGACACAATAAACGCGAAAGATAAAGGTTTAAGTCTGAATCAAGCAGAATTAGATAAACGAAAAGCTGACTTACGTCCAGTACTACTTAATATTCAGCATACATTTCAGTTTCCATTGAAAGAGCTAACAACACCGTATGGAAGCTTACAAAAATTTTGTTATCATCTTGATTATCAAGGAATTTATTCAAGCCGGGGCCCTTTATTTCGTGCTAAGCTAATGGCTTGGGTTAAAAAAGTTTCATTTTTAAAACATGATATCGATGTTACGTTGCAGTACATACATGTTTATCATCTAATGATGGATCTTCTTTTGGTTTTGAGTCCTAACCCTGAACAACAAATCCCTGATATTTCTAAGAAAGAAGCCTTAGACGTTGCTTTAGGTTTAGCTCCTAGCGCTAATAAAAAACATATGTTAAGATGATGTTAGGAAACAAACCAAGTGCAGGTGGCCCCATTCAAAGCTCTTCAGACCTTATTGCGCGAGCAATAGATGATAATGCTGATTGGGTTAGTAGAATATTGAAGGGTGTTAAACCCTTTCAATATATACCAGCTCAATATCTAGCTTCATCACCATCTCAGCTGACCATAATACAACCTAGCACAAAGATAACAAAAAGAGATTTTGAGGGTTTTTTGTCCAAAGAGCTTCTTAGAAAGGCAATTATGGAAACTTTTTGCTCTACATGTGAAACTCATGAACGCAGAAAATCCCTACGTGAACTTGCTCGTAAACCCATGAGCGTAGCGTTGCTTTTTAATCGTAGCGCCCGCGATCGCTTCGTAGCTTATAGCGAAAGAGAGCTGAGTAACCGTCCACCTTTAAAAGGTGATAAGTGGAACTTACGGCTTAGTTTTGAAGACCCGATGACTATCTTTAACCCTTCAGATTCTTTTATTATATTACAATAATCTTCCCCCATCAGCTTTTCACTAAGATTAACAAAATTCTTAGAACATCCGAATAAGAGTTAAGGTGCTCTATGAGCTCGCCAGTCATTATCTTATTATCGAAAAAAGTCTCATTACCTAGCCGTTTATGGCAAGACAATATTCACCCGATATATGAGACAAAAGATAAGCATGGTAAGTTGTTATGTTTAGTGCGGGAGTTGCTTGATTCTTTTTAATGCGTCTCAAGTATTTGTATTCATCATTTAGGAGTAGGGTGAAAGCAGTGAAATCGTATCTAATAAACCTACAAAATTCAGAGAATAATAAAAAATAATTGGTACCGAGAGTCGGAATCGAACCGACACGATGTTACCACCACCGGATTTTGAATCCGGCGCGTCTACCAGTTCCGCCATCCCGGCACCGAGAGCGGAGTATAGCAAAGTCTTTGGCGTTCGCCAATTTTCCTTTTAATCAAATATCGAGCTTGTTATGATATAATTTCGTCATGAAAAAAAGCGATTTCCATTTTGATTTGCCAGAGAAGTTAATAGCTCAATACCCGACTAAAGAACGATGTGAAAGTCGGTTGTTAGTATTGCGCCAAGGTGAGCTACAGCATAAGCAGTTTACTAATTTCATTGAGCTAGTTAATCCAGGTGACTTGATGGTGTTTAATAACACCAAGGTCATCCGTGCACGGTTATTTGGCCAAAAAGCATCGGGGGGCAAGGTTGAGATCTTAGTTGAACGTTTGCTTGGTGAGCATGAGTTTTTAGCACATGTCCGCGCTAGTAAAGCGCCGAAAGTTGGTAGTGAATTACTGATGGATGGTGGTATACGCTTGGAACTGATTGGCCGTGATGAAGGGATTTTTCATTTGCGCGCTTTAAACCAAGATTCGGTTTTATCATTGCTAGAGCAACATGGGCATATGCCATTACCCCCTTATATAGATAGAAGCGATGAAAGTTTCGATGAAGAACGTTATCAAACCGTTTATGCTGAGCATCAGGGTGCTGTGGCGGCTCCAACAGCAGGACTACATTTTGATGAGGTGATGTTGCAAGCCTTGAGTGACAAAGGGGTTGAATTTGCTTTTGTGACGCTGCATGTCGGTGCTGGAACCTTCCAACCGGTGCGAGTGAATGATATCACTGAGCATCAAATGCATAGTGAGTATTTAGAGGTTTCAGAGCAGGTTTGTGCTCAAGTTGAGCTGGCTAAATCAGCTGGTAAGAGGGTGGTTGCCGTTGGTACTACGAGTGTACGTTGTCTTGAAACAGCCTCTAAATCTGGAAAAATAAAGCCATATCAAGGAGATACGGATATCTTTATTTACCCGGGTTATGAATTTAGGTGCATTGACGCACTGTTAACCAATTTCCATTTGTCAGAATCAACTTTGCTGATGCTGGTTGCGGCATTTGTTGGTTATGATACTATAATGCATGCCTATCAACAGGCCATTGAGAAGGAGTATCGCTTTTTTAGCTACGGCGATGCCACTTTCCTTGAAGCTTAATGAAGTAGCTAAATAGTTTGAACAAGGTCTTCAAACTACAATAATTTGGAGCAATAAAAAAATGAAATCTATAAAAATAATATTAATAATAATGCTGACCAGTTTATTTGGTATCGCTGTTGCGGCACCTTATTAAAATCAGAATCGTGGTGGCCAACAATATCAGCGTGGTCAATATAATGGTTATCAACCTTATTCTGCTTATCAGGATAATAGTCCAATTGAAGTTTATGTGCAGGGTGCTTTGGGAATTGCTGGGAATTATTCTAATAGCAATAATGATACTTATTCAGATTCAAATTCTCCTTCCCAAATGGGAGGGGCAGCTTCTGCTCAAATGGGTGTCTTATTAAATATTAACAATCAATTTGTGATTGGTCCCACAATTGGTTATATGAATGCTACAACCAATTCAAAAATTGGTGAATTTGGTAATGACTCTTGGACACTTAACAATAAAACAACTGTGCCATCTTTACAGTATGGTGTGCTAGGCGGGATTAAATTTGCCGAAGTAGGGATGTTTTATCTGACAATGGGTTATGCAACTGGTGGAATGCAGAATGTTGAATTAAATGAAGGGGCTAAAACGCTTAAGAGTGTAAATATTGATTTAAACCAAGCTTATATGGGAATTGGTGGTCGCTACAATGTAACACCTAACTTATATATCGGGTTAGAATATACCGCTTACAATATTTTGAATACTTCGAGTTATAACTTTCAATATACTTACAAAAAGGATGGTAGGGCTACTACAATTTTTCAACCTATCAACACAAGCGTTGGAATATTTAATGTAACATTCGGTATGAATTTCTAAATTTAAATTATTATTTAATCCCGGCTTCTGCCGGGATCTTTCATTAAGGCTTCACATGACACGACAAATCATTCTTGATACAGAAACCACGGGTATCGACCCACGTGATGGACATCGTATTATTGAAATTGGCTGTATTGAAATGGTGAAGCGTAGATTAACCAATCGTACTTTTCATGTCTATATTAATCCTCAGCGCGATATTGACGCAGGCGCGCAAAAAGTACATGGCTTAAGCAATGATTTTCTAGCTGACAAGCCTCTGTTTGCTGATGTGGTCGATGATTTTATTCATTTTGTCGACGGTGCAGAATTAGTGATTCATAATGCTCCGTTTGATGTGGGCTTTTTGAATCATGAATTTCGTTTATTGAATCGTGGTTTAGGACGGCTTGAAGATTGTTGTACTATCTTAGATACTTTGGCTATGGCTCGCAAAATGCATCCGGGGCAGCGTAATAGTTTAGATGCTTTGTGTAAGCGTTATGGGGTTGATAATTCTGGTCGTAATTTACATGGTGCATTGATTGATGCTGATTTACTAGCTTCAATGTATATTGCTATGACCAGCGGCCAAGATAGCTTATTCGGCAATGTTGAAAACAAGCCAAAAGAGGTAACCACAGAAGCTGGGCATGATGTGGTATTTGAAAAAGGCACGTCACATAACTTACCGATTATTAAAGCGTCTTCAGAAGAATTAGCTGCACATGAAGATAAGCTTGATGCTATACAAGCGACAGGTGCTGAAGTTCTGTGGCGTCAGTAATCCAAGACATTTTATTTTGTTAGCCGAGTAATAAAATAAGCATCCAAATTGCCATAAAAATCATCATGAAGTTTTCAAGCAATGAGATTGCACCTAGGGGCACAGTGCTATCCCCACCAACACATGCGCATTTCAATTCGCGCTTATCAATGTAAACCGCTTTAATAACAGAGATAGCACCAATTATGCCAATAAATAATGCAATAGCTATCGCAAGATGTCACAAAAAAGCTACCTAAGCTTAGATAGTTATGCTTGGGCAATGTGAGCATGGTGCTGTTGATGCCCCAATATTTTGTTAGGCGTGTGCTGACTTGGGCAGATAACAATAGATTGTTTGAATAATGTTGGAAGGTGTTATTACCATAACGGTCTTGTAAATAACCGACCTGAAAACCATATTGTGGATGGTGCAAAGGTGGGATGCGTGTTGTTTTTGAAAAGAACTGAGTTTCTTGGCTTACACTTCCATTTTCAGCTTCGGTTTTTAGCGTGATTTCATAAGCGCCTGTCGGTAGGTTTTCGGTATTTATTTTTTGCCTGCCGGCGGGGTAAAAGTTACTGCTTAGTAATTTATTGTCTGAGTATATACTTACTTTACTTGGGAAAGGTAAAAATAGAATGATAGGGGTACCAAAAACATCACTGTTTTGAGCATAACGATTGAGGCTAGTTGTTGCTGAGACACCGAGTATGCTTTGTCCAGGCAGAAATAAGTCTCCTGCCGTTTGAATTGCACCAGCATCAAGCTCATAGTTATTAACGGTTAATCCAGTGTTTAAATTGTTAACGAGCCAGTTTGTTTGGTCCGATTGATTTTTTATGCTTTGATGAGAGTATGAAATATTGGAATTAATATGGAAATTTTCATAGGCTAAAATGCTATTAGTATAAACATTATAACTTTTCGTTTGGTCTGTGCCTTGTGTTGAGCCGTTGATAAAGTTAGAAACAGATAATCCTGATGTCGACTTTGGTAATAAGCTTAAGCTGGAAACATCTTTTTGTTGAAGAAAATGGGGGTTAATAAAAATATCGGTTCTGAGTTTTTTTTCATTAAAAATAACACCAGCATTGTCGGGTTTTAAAATTCCACATTCTTGTCGTTGAAAGGCGCTGCAAATAAGATCAGCATTTGTTTTTAAATCACCAGATAAGGAATCAATAATCAAGCGTCGGTCTTTGGCTTGAATATTATTTATTTTTGAAACAATCACGGCCGGATTATCAAACTTTATAGCTTCAGGTGTATAGCGTGCGGGATATGAACCTATGAACTTTCCAGCTTGATAGACATCTATTATTGACTCATGTGCTTTATTTAAATCTTCAAATCCAGCTGGTACAAAGTGCTCTTCTTGAGCGGAGGCTACCGTTATTGAACATGTGCATAATACACATAGCAGTAGCGATAAGTTAAGAGATTTATGAAACACGTTAGGTAGAAGTGTGAGTGTTTTTTTGATCAATATAAATGACAGAATAGCGTACAGGCCCCGGTCTTTTTAATGTTACTGACCAATTGTTATTTTTGTATAGACGATGTGCTGATGCAACTTGAGTGCAGATATTATTAACCGTACATTGTGTTATGCCACTGAGAAACACACTAACATTACCTTTATTCATAAAAGTGATTTTGTCGCCTGAACGAACGGCTTGTACATTAACGTTAGGTTTGAGAGGCTGTTTGAAAACGACGACTGTATAAGAAATTAACACTTTTACGCCAACGCTTTGATTTTTATCGTTTGATTTTGCCTTAACAGTAGAGGCGTTAACTGGGTCGAACCTAACATGAAATATCTGTGCTTCATTTAAAAAGCGTTTTGAGTTGATAAAGCCAATTCGAACATCTTTAGATTGTTTTGCGGGTATTATAAGTCGGCGTGGTGTGATGAAAAGACCGTATTTTCTAAGCTCTTCTGGAGTGTCGAGCTTGATGGTTTTTTCTTTTTTTGTGCCTGCATTAAGAAGTATCATTGGGGTAACAACGACATATTCTGTTTGCTTGTCGGAGTTGGTGACTGTTAAATCTTCACGTGCCGCGATATTTGCATTAGGGATCTGGTTAAGAACAATAGGTTGTACGCGAATAGCAGCATAACTTATTGATAATAAGGCAATTGGTAGCAGGATGATTTTGAGTCGTTTTTTCATAAGTTTCTCGAGCTGAATATAATAGATTGTGCTGGGCGTATTATGCCCAGATTACCTTAGGTTAAAATTAAGAGTCAATTGCTTTGCGTTCAGCAAAGGCATGCGCGAGCGTGTTGCTATCAATGTATTCTAGCTCTCCGCCCAGTGGTACACCTTGTGCTAAGCGGCTTGCTGCAATATTGTGCTTTTTCGCCATTTCACTAATGTAATACGCCGTAGCTTGTCCTTCAACAGTAGCGCCGGTGGCGATAATCACTTCTTTAATGCTCTCGGCCTCAAAGCGCTGACCAAGAATGCCTAAGCCGAGCTCGGTTGGGCCTATGCCATCTAAGGGTGACAAATGTCCCATCAATACAAAATATAACCCACGATAATGGCCAGTATTTTCAATAGCCACAATATCGAGTGGTGATTCGACAATGCATAATAAGCTTTGGTCGCGTTTTTGATTACTGCACAGGTGGCAGATATCAGTTTCACATAAAGTTCGACATGTTTGGCAATTGCCAATTTGCTCAATACCTATGTTGAGCGCATTCGCCAGAGATTGCCCACCTTCTTTATCGTGCTGCAGAATATGCAGCGCTAAGCGTTGCGCAGATTTAGGCCCTACGCCGGGTAGGCAGCGCAGAGTGCCGATTAAGTTATCAATGAGTGGGCTAAACGTTGTGTGCATGAGATTACTTTAGTAAAGAATCTAAGCCGGCTGGAATATTCATACCAGAGGTAACACCGCCCATTTTAGTTTCACGTTCTTTGTCAGCTTTGTGTGAAGCATCGTTGATGGCTGCTGCAATTAGGTCTTCTAACATTTCTTTGTCGTCTGAAAGAAGGCTGTCATTGATTTCAACTTTTTTACATTCTTTACGGCCATTCAATGTGATTTTAACAAGACCAGCACCGGCTTCGCCAGTAACTTCCATTTCGTTAAGTTCTTCTTCGGCATTTTTCATGTCTTCTTGCATCTTCTGCATTTGTTCCATCATTTTGCCCATTCCAGGAATTTTCATAGTATTTCTCTGTTAAGTTTTCGTAGGTTTTATTGAACTGTGATCGAGCGAGCCACCAAAATCTTGCAAAATACTTTGCACGTGTGGGTCGTCGGTGATACTGGTTTTAGCCTGTTTTAAGGCTTTATCTTTTTTCTCTTGTTTTAAGCTAGCGGGTGTTGCCATTGGTTTTTCAACTACTTCAATCTTTAACACTAGCTTGTGTGCAAAATAAGTTTCTAAAGCTTCACAGAGTTGTTTTTGTAATTTGTCGTTACAAAATGAGGCGTGTTTTGCGGTTAAGTGCAACACGATTTTGTCGTCGTTTAATTCTGCTAACGCACAATTTTGCGCTAATACTTTTGTCATGCCGCTGAGTTTTAATTGATTCACAATGCTAGACCAATCTTTTTCATCGGCAACAACCGCTACTGTTTCTGTGGGAGCTTTTTTTTGCACCGGTGCCACTGTAGGTGTTGTTTTTTTAATGGGTGTTTGGTGTTGAGTTTGTTGCGGCATAAAATGCAACATGCGTAGTAAGGTCATTTCAAAACCAGAGCGTAAGCTAGGTGCGTAGACTAAATCACGATTGCCGACTAAGCCTATTTGATAAAACAATTGTACATCTTCAGCTGAAAAGGCTTTGGCATAATGTGTAAGCTCGGCAAAATCATCATCGGTCTGATAAATATCGGTCACTACTTGAGTGACGCTGATTTTATGCAGCACCGCTAATAGGTCGGTTAGCACTTGGTTAAAATTAACCCCTTGCTGGCCCAAGTGTGCAATATGTTGCATTAAGGCATGACCATCGTTAGCCGAAAGGCTGGCAAGAAAAGGAAACAAGTCAACACTCGAGGTGCTGCCGAGCATTTTGCGCGTGTCATTTTCAGTGACGGTATTATTACCGTAGGCAATCGCTTGGTCTAGAATACTTAATGCATCACGCATACTGCCATTAGCAGCGTCTGCAATTTGGCTTAGTGCTTTATCTTCGGCGGGAATTTTTTCTTGTTCAAGCACGTGTTGTAAATAGGGTTTAATCACATCAGGCGCAATACCTTTCAAATGAAATTGTAAGCAGCGTGACAAAACAGTTATAGGTAATTTTTGTGGGTCGGTCGTAGCCAGTAAAAATTTAACATGCGAAGGTGGTTCTTCTAATGTTTTTAATAAAGCATTAAAGCTATGCCCAGAGAGCATATGGACTTCATCGATTAAATAAATTTTGAAGCGACCTTGAGTGGGTGCGTATTGCACATTGTCGAGTAACTCACGAGTGTCTTCGACTTTTGTGCGAGATGCGGCATCGACTTCAATTAAATCGACAAATTGTCCGGCATCAATTGATTGGCAAGTAGGGCAAGTACCGCATGGAGTATCGGTGATGCCTGTTTCGCAATTCAGGCATTTGGCAATGATTCTGGCGATAGATGTTTTACCTACGCCACGAGTGCCGGTAAATAAATAAGCATGGTGTAGCCGGTCTTGCTGTAAGGCATTGGCCAATGTACGCACAATGGCTTCTTGGCCAACCATTTCACTGAAATTTTTTGGGCGCCATTTTCTGGCGAGTACTTGGTAAGTCATTTTTTTGTACTTGGTTGCTTCAAATTGGTCCCCGCCTTACCTCGGCACTCGAATCCACTACTACCGTTGCTTCCTTCCGGACCTGGCGGGATTTGTAGCTTCTCGATGCGAGGGGGCGAGGATTGAAGCGGTATGTTACCTATAATAAGGTGTGGGTGCAACCTGTGTTAACTCATTGATTTAAAAAGGCTATTTAAGAGCGATATAGATATCAACTTCCGCATCTTCTGGGTTCATGGAGCGCTCGCTATAGTATTCGAAGGTATCGGTGTAAGCCCAGTTGATATCGGCGTTCCAAATTGACTGCCATTCGGCCAATATACAGCTCGGCATTTCACCTTTTGCAATAAAATGTGCGTATTTTTGGCTCTGCCACATGTTTGTGTACCATGCCTTTGGGAATATCGTCGACAGCAGATACTTTAGCACCAAGTACTAAGTTCATGCCTGCACTATAGTCACTTTCGTAATCAGTATACAACGCGATAAAGTCATCATTAATTTTATGAGTAATGTTGTTAAGAGACTCGTTCTTTATAAATTTATCCCGTAATGCTTGAATGGTTTCAAAGTCTGCGCCACTGGCTAAACGTGCTTCTATACCAATTAGATCGTAAGCTGGATACGTTTCAATTTCATAAGACATAAGTTTCTCCTTTATAGAATAAAATCTATTGATTCAATCTTCGTAATGAATACCTTTACGCTTTAACATACGCAACAAGGCTATCCAGTCACGTTTGCCAATATCTTTTTCGAAGCCTAATAAATCTTGTACGGTTTTTTTGCAGGTGGTTTCATCTGGTATGATTAAATTATCATGTGAAGCCATGGCTGCAACTTGTGTTTTACAGGCGTTTTCTAGGTGATTTGTTAAAATGAAGGCTTCATGAATAGTCTCGCCACAGACTAAGGTGCCATGGTTACGTAAGAACATGACTTTATTTTCACCTAAATCTTTCACTAGCGGATCTTCATGCTCATTGTTATTTAGAGCTAACGAGTTATAGTTATGATAAGAAACTCGGTCATAAAAATGTAATGCCCATTGGCTAATCGGTAACAAGCCTTCTGGCATAGCAGAAACGGCGATACCTTCGATGGTATGCATATGAAAAACGGAATTTAAATCAGGGCGATTTTTATAAATACTGCCGTGGATCACATAACCTGTTTTGTTATATTGATATTCATCACCTTCTAAAACATTGCCATCAAAATCGACGGTTAATAAAGAAGAGGCGGTGACCTCATCGAACAACAAGCCAAAAGGCTGTATGAAAAAGGCATCTTTTCCCGGGACTCGGGCAGATAAGTGGCTAAAAGTTAAATCATCGAAACCATAATAGGCGATAAGACGGTAGGCCGCGGCTAAGTTTTTTCTTATTTCTTGTTCTGTCATGGGGTACCTCATCTTGAGGAGCTGAGTATAGCACAGGACAGACTGTTTTTTAGGCCGCTAACCCTTGAAGCAAGATAGGCAGACATAACAATAATAAAGCTAAGGTCCACACACCACGCATCATATTTTTACGACTCTTGTTACCTAATTTAATCGCTTCATAAGTATGCATGCAGGCTGACAGAGTAATGAATAGTAACGTGGCTATCATTACAGCGGCGTCGGCATAACGTCCCCAATTAGCAAGATAAACAATTAAGCCTGTGATACCAACGGCTAAGTTATTCATGCCAGATTGAATTTGATAAGGGCTGATTTTACGGCCTAAAGAACCGGCGGTATATTTGCTAAAAAAAGTACCCTCAATTCCAGTAAGACCCGAGAGGCTAAGAACGACAGAAGGCATAAAATAATGCAGCATTAAAACAGGTTGCTTACCAGCCAGCCAGTAGCAAATAAAATAACCGATTAAGATAATCGTGAAACGAGCCGTTTCAAAAATTTTTGGGATCATTTTATTCTCCTTTTAAGGTCATTATTTTTTGATGAATTTAGCAATTCTCTTTGCTCCAAAAATTAACCAAATACTCAATAGTAGTTGTAACAACATTGGCAATAAATTACTAATAAGAGGTCGTTGCAATTCCATTACATCATCACTTTGTTTCAAAACATAAAGCAGTTTAAACAACCAAGCAATTGTCTCAGGAAAAATCAAAACAAAAATAGCCACGCCAGCGGTACTAAACAAAGCGCTGGTAATGTTAACGGTGTTCGTAACATTAATCTGTAAAGTGCCATCGCTCGTGCCCGCAACCCGTTTGGCAATCTTCGGTGCTAAACACCATAATATAATAGGGATCATGATACTAGCGAATAGAATTAGGATATACAAACATATAATCCCCAAGGGCAAGCTGGTGAAACCAACCCAAGGTAAAGAAGCTAAATAAGGTATTGCACTGATAAGCTCGACGATTAAAAAAATAGTCATTAAACGAATAACAATGAGTGAAAGTTTAGTACCGGTCATTTGAGACATTTCCTTTAGTTTACGCTGTGTTGGAATTCTAACATGGAAAAATAAAAATGCTTGCTTGATTAAGTCTGGGAACAGACCTTTTAATGCATTTTTACATTATTAAAAGAATTTTATTTATGCTATAGTTTTGTTATTAGCTTTATCTTGAGGAGAATTAAATTGGCTTTCTATATGAAATTAAATAATGGTGGTGCAACTGCTAAAGGTTTTGAAAAATTTATTGAGTTAGATACCTTTGATTTAGGCGTGTCACGTAAAATAGACACAAAAATTGGCAAGGTAACAGATCGAGATTTTGGCGTACCTAATATAATGGACTTTATCATTAGTAAGCAACTTGATAAATCTAGTCCCTATCTATTTGAAGCAAGCCTAGCTGGCACAACACTAGGCGAAATAAAGCTTTCTGCCTGTGGCGCATCTGGCAGTGCTAATAAATATCTAGAATATACATTTAGTGATGTCATGCTTAGTCACTATTCAATATCAGGCACAGAAAATCAGCATCAAGATGACTTGCCCTATGAAATATTACATCTAAATTTCACAAAAGTAGAAATGAAATATATTCCGCGTAACAGTAAGAATGAATCTTTATTACCAATCAGTTCTGGATATGATTTAACAACAGCAACCAGTATTTAATCTAGAGATAGGTAATTATATGAATTATTTTATTAAACTTGGGAGGGAGCTTGGGCATGCTTATATGTCATTTTTTGATTCTCTTGACAAAGGTTCTGAGCGAATAGAAATTGATTTGGGCTTTTATGGGGTTGATAATCTTAAAGATAGTTGGACTCAAAAAGAGCGTTTTGGTTATGAGGTTTATTTATTAGCCAAAGATGGTGTAATGCATATAAATTTACTATCAAAAATTATAGATATTGTTATGACACAGTATTTTTCACTATTACCAAATAAAGCAACAAAAAGCTTACTTAAATCTGCTGGCATGCTATCAGCTCATGTCGCTGGACGAACAGTTGCTGCTAAAGTAATGACTAGAATTTTTTTAAAGAAAATTCTCTACAACTATACCAAAATTCCAAATGTAGATAAAATAGTAAAAGTTGCAGATAATGTTATTTACGTATTCTTATTAGAAGCTCTTCTTGATGAATCTGCAAAAGGGGCAAACTATCTACAGGTGCATCTTCCCCGTCTTTATCGTAAGCTATATAGTGAAAATTTAGAGTCACTATTCTTTATTGTACAAAAGCCCCTAGAACAATATTTAAAATTGATCGAATTATGTTACACTGATCATCAGAGGTTTGAGACTCAAGCATGCAAAATGTACGAAAAACTTTAAAAATTTTATTTTCCCCAATTATATGGCTATTTAAAACATTAGTAGTTGAAGCTTATGGTTTCTTAATGTTTTTTATTTTTTTTATGTTAATAGCTTGCTTACCATTCCCAATTTATTGGAATGTATTACCTGCTTTGATTTTTCTGTATTTTGGTTTTAAGCTTCAAACCAACCTGACTAAATGGGCAAAGACTTATGACTCCAAAACATGGTAGTTTTTATATTACGATGCTTGAGTTATTTAATGATCTAATTGCTTATCAATATTTGTGAAGATACTAAGTTCATTAATTATTATTAGTCTAGTTTAGTAGATAAAAACGTATGTTCCAAAAGCATGGTAGCTTATTCATAATATTCTGCTTCAGATTTTTCATGATCTATCTGTTTATCAATCCATTTCTCAGCTTTTAATAGATAATATTGATAAGTTCTCGAGGGCAAGTTTAGTGCCTTAGCTTTTTCTGAAAATATTAAATCGTTAGTATAGTGATACTTAATGACGGCAGCCCATAGAGTTGCGTAAATCGTGTCCGGATTTTTGTTGACAGATCATTTTTATGGAAATGCGGAACCAGGATCTGGATATGTTATACTTTTTGATTGAGAAGCCGATGGAAAAATATATGAATGCTATTCGATTACTTAGAATGCGATTACCCATTCAATTAGAGGGAACGATATAAATGCCATGAAGATTTTTAGAAAAATATGGGATTTTATTTTTGACAAAGATGTCTGGATCTCCGGTTCAATATCAGCATGCGGAGCCATTATTTTCTGTGTCATTGGAGGTTATGTTTTATTTGTAACGACACTTAAACCTATTTGGCTTAAGTACACTATCGTTATAATTCTTGCTCTTGTATTATATTTTGGGATTGGTGTTGTTGATCGTTGGGTATTCAAAAAATTAGGTCGTAAATCACCAAAGGCAGGAATATGATATAGCTCAATAAGTTTATCAAAAGCATCTATATTCTTGATTTTATTCTTCATTCTTACTTTTGTGCTATAGTGTAATTTTGCATTATTTAAGGATGATTACATGGCTAAAAAACAAATTAATGTTTATCTCGTCGCAGGTGGTATTTTTCATGATACTGATTTTGCCCGTTTAGAGTTATTAAAATTATTGGCTGAAGATGAGCGTTTAGTCACTCAAGTAGCACAAGATTACTCAGACATAGATGCAATAGTAGCCTCTGATTTTTTAATCACCTATACCTGCAATGTCATTCCAACACCTGAGCAACAACAAGCATTAATCGATTATGTTAAAAGCGGTAAGCGCTGGTTCGCATTACATGGCACTAACACGACATTAAAGATTAAAGGCGATAAACTCGATACAACTGATCAGCAACCACTACTCAACAATGCTTTGGGCTCTAATTTTATGGCACACACATTGATTCATCCCTTTACGGTTAATGTTTGTGCGCCAGAGCATCCATTAATGAAAGATATTAAAGCCTTTGAAACCAGTGATGAGCTCTACTTTATGAATACCGCAGATGATGTCGAAGTTTTACTCGACACTAAATGTGGTGGAGCTGCAAATAGTATATTTATTGCAGGAACCTTTCCTACAAAAGATTGGCCGCTCATGTATGTTCGTCAATTAGGTAAGGGTGAAATAGTGTATCTAGCACTAGGACATTGCAATGGCCATTATGGTAATCCATTACAAGACTATGTTACAGACATAGAACGCTGCTCATGGGATAGTCCGGTTTTTTATGAATTATTACGACGCAGTATTGCGTGGTGCGCTCAGGAATAAAAGTTATAAGATGTTATTTTAATGTATTAAGGTTAAATAGGATTAACTTGGCTTTGATCATTACATTAAGTAAGAATTCTTAAACATGCCTGTAATATTAACAGCTACTTATTCTCGAAATAAGTAGCTGTTTCCTCTACATTGTTTGAGCACGTAACAACCAGCTTAAAAGCAAAAAACTGGTGTTAAGTTTGGCTCAGTTTTTTTAGCTGGAAATAGCGTATACCGCTAAAAACACCCCCGAAGATGATTAACATGAGTCCCATATTTGTTGAGAACGTCCATTTCCAACCATCAGATAAGATACCTGATATTATAAAAAACATCCCAAATAATGAAAAATAGATCGTGAACGTCAGAGCAAAGCGTTTTGGATTTAGGATTGCCCTCGCATATTTTGATGTTTTCATACTATTGGCATCTGTACGATTTGATTCAAGTACGCTATAAAAAAGGTTTTCGGCAAAGTCACAGCCAAAAGGTTTTTCATCTTCGTCTTGGGGTTTTTGAATGGTCGATAATAAAGTATCGACATTACCTCTGGTTATCGCGGGTTGTGGATTAAACCAGCGGATAAGCTACTGATTAAAATCGTCTTCGTTTAAGCGTTTGGCTTCAACGCCAACACCTTTTAACTTGGCAATAAAACTGGTGGTCACTTGCTCTAAATCAGCTAGGGCAGAGCGACCACGGCGTAAGGCCATTTTATGCATGTGCTGACGATACATGACAACCCGTACTTTTCGTTGTCCACCATAAAATTGGTTGCCAGTGACTTTATAGTCTTTAAAAATACCCTCTGGTTTGGCTAGCCACTCGGTGTATTCTTTAATCATGGCTTTATAGCTTTCACTAAACTCACTGCCTTCAGCTGTGGGTTGAATGTAGCCTTCAATCATATTGTAAAGATATTGCATCGAGAATTCATCTTGAACATAGAACTGCAATATCCAAGGAGACTCGTTATCACGATATTGTGGGAAAGTGTCTTGGAATAGACCTTGGAAACCATCACGAAGTTTTTCGAGAAATTTTTCTGGTTTGGCTTCACTCGCTACTGGTGACAATTCAAATGCAGCACCAATGGTTTTATCATTGAGTAAAATAGCATGATGCTGGTTATCGAATTCTACCCAATGTAAGTAGTTGAGGATACTTTTGGGTAGTTGATAGTTTTTTTCTAGTTTTGTCTTGTCAAGATATGGTTTGTTGAATCTTTAGGCATATGATATCCTCTTTGTAAAAGTAAGTTCTCTTTAAAAAATTATTATTCAATTGGATAAGTTGACATGGGTTATTTATGAATAAAGTTGGCATGTTAAACCTTCCATTATTGGAAAATATTTTAGAGCTTCCTGGGGTGATATTTTTCATCAATTTTTTTTATTGTTAGATATATATATGGTGTTAGTTTTACATGGTAGTTTATTTATTAATGCCACCACAATTTCTGATAATATAAAAGTTGGTTATATATTAGGGTTTTTTGTCTTTTATGGAGTGTGTCTGACTTTAATCCGTCAATTTTTTTTTAGTATTATGTCTGCTTTGTTTTCAAGATTTTTATGTGATACTAAACTGGGGAGATGGATTGATGATGGTGTTGTACAGGTTGAGGAAAAACGACATTTAGACATTAACTTTGTTGGTTATGGTACGTTTTATCAGTACGCAATAGAAAATCAGAATCAATTTTATTTAAATATGTATTATTACTGGAAGAAGCAGAAATATAAAAAAATTAAGCTTTTTAACAATATTGATTCTTTTGTTTTGTTAATGTTTGTTGATTATTTTTCTGGCCATTACTCAATGCTTCAACGCTTTGTATATTCTATTACTAAAAGTGAGCCATCATCAATAATGCAATATGTGTTTTCATTCAGTTTAAGCCTTTTATTTGTATTGGTTTTATTGTTTTTCATTAAGATTTTTTGTTGGTCAAAAAGAGCTGGATATTCTTATATATTCTGTCCAGGTCATCCGACGAATGAGAGTAAAAAGAAAAATAGGTTTGATCGTCTCTGTGGGATTTAATATGATTACTGATGGAGTGTTAGGATGATCGAGCAAAAAGATGTAAATTACTTTTATAAGAAATTATTAGGAATACTTAAGTTGTTTTTCCTGAAAAATCCAATTGGAACAACGGTGGCTTTTCTGTTTCTATTAGGAAGTTTCTTTGTTGCATTGTATTTAAATGAATCAGACGTTGCATTTTCTCTTCAAACCTCAGAAATTTATGCTGATGCGTTGTTGGTGGCTGCATATGTCGTCGCTTCAGTTTTGGTGATTGTTTTGGGAGTTTTTGTATATGCAAAAATTTCTTCAATGATTATTATTCATTATAGGGGAAAAAGGGGAGAGTCTGAATTAAAAAAATCAGATTGGAAGTGTTTTGTTCTGGTGTTTGTAATTCCTTTGTTGTCTTCTATGGCGTTATTTTTTTTGCTAAGAAACAAACATGATCTGCCAAGAATTATTGATGCTTTTATTATAATCTCTTTATTTTTCCTTGTTATATTTATTGTTGTGATTAGTTTTCTTGATGAGAATCATATTGTTCTGATGGTTTTATTTCTTAGTGTTTTTTGCTTATTAATGTCTTCTTTGTTATTTGTCTTTTTAAGTATGAACTTATCATCTGATAGCAAAATAAATTCGACTATAGTTTATATAATATTCTTCTCTTCTTCGCTTATATTTTTACTCTTAAGTTATAGTTTGTCACATGACATGTGTGATCCAAGAAAGAACTTTACTAAAGAGTTCTTATTTATTGTTTTTTCAGTCACCATGTTAGTTTTTTTTGCGTCTGGATATAGGCTAGCAAAAATTGCGTTAACTGACTCAAGTGATTTGGGGAAAAATCAGTTTTATTCTTTAACACTAGATCAAGATGGCGTTGGGATGTTCAATGCATTTACAAATTGTAACTTGAAACCTGAACTAAAATACACCGTTTTGCGTTATGGCTTCAAGATTCTCAATGATAAAGGGGCTTCTATATATATCGAAGTTAATACTAAAGAAGGCAATACTTTTAACTTCCCTATAAGTAAAACACATGCTGAGTTAGGAATTTTCAAGTTGAAAAGTATATTTAAAGATTCTAATAGAAAATTATCATGTTCTAATTTATCTTAGTATTATTGGACTTAATAAGCAACAATACCACTTGGCATAGCATATTGTACGTGCTGATATAGCGAGCACCGTGCTATAACCTGGTACTGGCGTAAGATTAACACCACTGCCAGCCTGATGTGGATAGACATACATAACAATATTCGGATTCGGCAAACGTGTGAATTGGCTATCAATCGCATTGCCACCACTTTACGTGGATGACCACCTTTAACATTGGAGACATAAACAAAATCGTGCGAACTTTGCACTCGTTGGTTCCACCAAGTTTGTGCGGCCTCCGCACCACTGGAGAGGGCTTGTCCAGCGGCTGCTTTATCAGCATTTCCCATTAACATTGTGAAGGTTTGACCGGAAGCATTGGCCCCTTGCATGTATTGCGAGTTGGAGATACTGTTGGCATAACCTTGCATGGCACCAAAACCCACTTGCGCGCCTAAAAAGACGGCAGCATCGGTGTGTAATTTTCCTGGAATACATGGGTTGCCTGTAGGCGTTGAAATATATCCTAGCGAATTATTGCTATCATCGGTGGTACTGCCGTTACTAATCGTTGTGGTACTAATCGTGCCATCGTTAAAAACAAAGGTCATACTATTAATATCACCTCTGGCACATCCACCCAGTAAATCACCACTGGCAATCCCGCTAGCAACCGCACCATGAATGCCCGGTAAAGGGACGCCATTAGCGGTTGACAGATCATAAAGCTTATGACTAAAAAGCATAATAGCTTTGCTATGCAGTAAAATAGAGTTTCTACTGCATACTAAAACTATCATTTCAAAGGTTATTTTCAAATAATTGGGGTTTCCTTGTTAAGCCAATAAGGGATAATTCAGTATGATGGCTCATTAATCGGTCCTTGTTGAATTTGTCTGTTAATAGCCTTTCTTGTAAACTACTACTTATCTGTTCGAGGCTTATTAGCATGTCGCGTGGGATAGTAGTAAAATAGTAGTCTTGTGACAGCATTTATTTCACTAGTGCGGTATGGCTAAGTACAATGAAGGATAATACAACGGTAACAAACTATTTTGATCGTAAATCTTGAGCTAGATACAACGATGTTTTTCCTTTTTATCCTGCGAGTATTGGTCTGTTTATTCTGTCAAGGCTATCACATCATTGGGTGTGATTTAAGCAACATTACATGTGGGTGTTTTTTTGTGAGCAAGGGCCGAGCTATCAACTGATTGAAGCTCCATCTGAATTTAATATGGTTAAACTAGAATATGAAAACTAAATTTGAAAGACCAAGAAAAGCCTATCAATTTTTATGTAAAAAAGAAAGAAATAGTGAGTCATTCAGTCTTATTGACTTGGCTAATTATGCAGGTTGGGCACTTAAGACTCCAAAAACATATATTGGTAAACAGTGGTCATCATTTATTAGACGAGATGAGAGTGATTCTAAAAAATATTTTTGCAATGGCTTGGCAGATAAAGTAACAGAGGAGAAATTTCTTAGATTACACAGCCAAAAAGAAAAATATTCTATAAAAATCTCTAATGATCAAGAAATGTTGATTAATAAGGCAAAAGAATTTAGGGTGCTGGCCATTTATAATTATAATAGTCCATATACTGAATTCAAAACATATAGTTTTATTATTCATATGATTATAGCGTGGACATCTCTATTACAAGCTATCATGAAGAAACAAAAAGTTGACTATTATCATAAAGATAAGCCTAAAAAAGATGGCGAATATTTAACCTGGGTTTGCTTAGAGTATGTTAAGAAATATTGGAAAAATTCTTCGCCAGCGGCAGCTAATTTGAAGTTACTCTATAGATTAAGAAATGTAATTGAACATCATCTGCTACCTTTCTTAGATATAAAAGTGGCAGGTCTTTGCCAAGTATGTTTAAACAATTTTGAAGTGATTATTGCTAAAGAATTTGGTAATGAACATACCCTTCATTTTAATACAACATTGGCTTTACAAATCAATTAAATTCAGGAGCAGAAGGAAGCGATTAAAGAAACTCAGATAAAATTAAGAAAAGTGATGAGTTTTATTGATGCGTTTGAAGAGAAGTTGCCAGCGGGCTATTTAAATAATCCACAATATAGAATTAGCTATTACTTAGTGCCGAAGATATCTAATCATAAAACATCAGCAGATATCGCTGTAGAATTCGTAAAAGCTGATACGACTCAAGCTATACAAATTAATAAATTTCTGATTAAGGAGACAGAAAAGGAAAAATACAAGCCAGGATCAATTGTTGAAATGATGAAAAAAGAAGGACATATAACATTTAATATGTATCATTTTGTAAAGCTCTGGAAAACTAAAAAGGCAAAAGACTCAAGTCAATATGGCACAGGATTAAGCGATGGACAATGGTATTGGTATAGTAGTTGGATAGATGTCGTGCGTAATTATTGTATGGAGCATAAATTTTAGTAAAATAATTATATTTTTATGATGTACAGTTAGATTGTATATAGTCATGATTTTCCATTCCTTAAATAATGTATGTAGATAGTTTATGGGCAAATGGAAAATAGTGTAACTGGTTGATAAATGATGGTCAAAAACAGTAATCTTCCCCCATAAAAGTGGACACCAATTTGTTAAACTATGAAAAACACAGAGGTGACATATGTCAAAAAACGCAAGAAAATATACGGCAGAATATAAAGCTGAAGCACTGAAGCTAGCGCTAAGCTCAAGCTCGGTTTGAGGAGCAGCAAAAGATTTAGGGATGCCAGCAGCAACACTGCATACCTGTGTAACACAAGCCAAGGCCCTAGGTGAGCAACAGCTTGAGTTAAAAAATGGTGACAAAACAAGCGTGAATGTGGGTGAACTTCTGGAAGAAACCCAGCAACTTAGAAAACGCATAGCCCGCCT
>JAWUYR010000025.1:0-19015 GCA_034110705.1 Gammaproteobacteria bacterium
GTTCATTAGGTGGTCGTACTTATGCCATGCGTATTTGGTTAGATCCAACTTTAATGGCCGCTAAGGGTGTTACGGTACCCGACGTGCAAACCGCTCTTCAGACCAGTAATGTCGTAGGGGGCGCAGGTTACATTGAAGGTAAGGATGACTTGATCAGTATAGAAGCTGAAACAGGCTTATCGAATGTTAAAGAATTTAATAATGTTGTAGTGAAGAAAGGTGCTGATGGTAAAACCTTGGTGCGGATTAAAGATATTGGTTACGCGGAGCTAGGGGCGAGTAGCTATAATAATTCAGTGCTAGCTAACGGTAAGCCTGCAGTTGTATTGAAAATCACCACAAAAGCGGATGCTAATCCTTTAACTGTTGCTAAAAATATTAAGCAAGTATTGCCAGAAGTAGAATCACAACTACCAGCAAGTATGCATGCAGAGATTGTTTATGATCAAAGTCGTTTTATTCAAGAATCAGTACACACCGTTATTGAGACGATTATTGAAGCGACGTTAATTGTTGTTGTTGTTATTTTTCTTTGTTTGGGCTCGCTGCGAGCAGTATTCATTCCTTTAGTCACGATTCCACTATCATTAATTGGTGTTTGTGGCGTGATGCTAGCGCTTAATTTTTCCTTTAACATTTTAACTTTATTGGCATTAGTTCTGGCTATTGGGCTGGTGGTCGATGATGCGATTGTGGTGTCTGAAAATATTACGCGGCATTTAGAACTTGGTGTTCCTCCCTTTAAGGCGGCTATACTTGGTGCACGAGAAATTGCGACGCCTATTATCACGATGACATTAACGTTAGCGGCCGTCTTTTTACCCGTCGGTTTAGCGGGTGGCTTAACTGGAGTTTTATTTAGTGAGTTTGCCTATACTTTGGCTGGGGCGGTTATTGTTTCGGGAATTATTTCACTGACGTTGTCACCAATGATGTGTGCTCGGGTATTGAGCTTAGAACAATTGCAAAAACCTTTTGTTAAGAAAGTAGATGGCTTCTTTAGTGGTTTGAAAAATCGTTATGCTGCTTTATTGTCTAGTGCATTACAATCAAGGCAGGTTATCGTATTTGCTGCAGGGACTATTTTAGTTAGTTGTTTCTTTTTATATATTACCACGGCTTCAGAATTAGCACCTGTGGAAGATCAAGGTGTGATCTTTGGTCAATCAAATGCACCAAGCCATGCGAATGTTAAATTCACAGATAAATACATGGCGCAAATTGAAGATATTGTGAAAGATATTCCAGAGGCTGAAAGCACGACGGTTATTACGGCACGTAATAGCGGGCAATTCATTATTCTTTTAAAACCTCGTGATGAACGTAAACGTTCGGCGCAGCAAATTGAAGATGAATTGACACCAAAACTTAATCAGATCCCAGGATTAAATAGTTATATTCAAGATCAATCTACCTTGCCGGGTGGTGGCTTGGGTTTTGCTTTACAATTTGCTTTACTATCACCTAATCCAAATCCAGAATTATTGTTTCAAGTTAGTGATAAGATTATGCGTTTAGCACAAGCTAGTCATTTATTTAAGCATGTTGATATTCAACTTAAACTTGATACTCCTATTTGGGAAATCTTTATCGATCGCAGCAAAGCGGCGCAGATGGGTATTACCAGTAAACAAATTCAAACAGCGCTCAGCGGTATGCTAGCCGGAGGCCGTGTTAATTACTTTGCTATGGCGGGGCGCAATTATTCTGTTATCCCACAAGCGATGAATCAAGATAGAATGTCACCTGAAATTTTGAAAACACTTAATGTGATGACGGACTCTAATAAAATGGTACCACTTGCTAATTTTATTACGATGAAAAAAGTTGTCAAAGCGACCACCTTACGTGAATTCCAACGTTTGAATTCAACCTTTGTAAATGCTTCTATGGCTGACGGTTATAGCTTATCGGATGGAATAAAGTTTCTCAAAGATACCGCTACAAAAGTTATGCCGGCTGGTATGTCGTATGATGTAGGCGGGCAAGCGCGACAAATGGCACAAGAAGGCAATCGGATGTTAGTGATGTTTGCGTTTGCTTTAATTGTTATTTTTCTCGTTTTAGCAGCACAATTTGAAAGCTTCCGTGACCCATTGGTGGTGATGATGAGTGTACCAATGTCTTTATTTGGTGCTTAGATCCCACTGAACATGGGATTTGGTACAATTAATTTATTTACACAAATCGGATTTTTAACTCTGATTGGTTTGATCAGTAAGCATGGTATTTTAATCGTGCAATTTGCTAATGTACTGCAAGAGACTGAAGGCTTGTCTATAAAAGATGCGGTAATAAAATCGGCATCATTACGCTTAAGACCTATTTTAATGACGACGGGCGCAATGATATTTGGCGTGTTACCACTGATTTTTGCTAATACAGGTTTGGCGAATAGTCAACGTGATATTGCATTAGTGATTTTCTTTGGGATGTTGATTGGAACATGCTTCACTTTGTTTGTAGTCCCTGCGATTTATACGTACCTAGCGAAAAATCGCAAAACGATTAGTTGAGAATAAGTTTAGTAAAAGGCTGAGTTTACTCAGCCTTTTTTTATTTTGTAGAATTTAATAGAAGGGTTTGTTACGCAGAGCCTATACGCCTTTATTTTTCATCATCTTTAACTCTAGATTAAAAGGATGGATCTAAATAAGACTCAGGTTAACGTAAGGATTTTAATGTTCTGGGATTTGATCTTTATGGCCAGTAATCTTATTGGCAAGACGGTTGGCTTCACGAAGGCGACTGGCAGTGTCAGGGTCGAACAAAGAAGGGTAGCGATTGCGCAAGTCGGCTATGGTAGCATTATCATCATCGTGAGTAGCTTGGCGTAATTGCTGATAAATCTCTATGGCTTCTTCAAATGGTAAATCATCGATGTGTGTATGGTTGTTACCCATTACGTTTTCCAGTTAGATCAGACGTTGCGTCAGTTTCTGGTTGACCACATATGTTTAATTCATTCTTCTTAGCAAACTCGATTATTGATTGGTATAGACCTGGGTTTGATTCTTCTAGTGCAGGATCTAATAGTACGCATTTGTTACCGTCGGGATTGGTCATTGGCACTAAACGTGGGTCATAATGAATGCGCTGCCCCTTAAATGAAGATAAGGCTCCACTCATACGTTCTGCCCAATCACTAGGTCGAAATTTTTTACCTTCTTTCGTAATTCCCTTAATTACAATTTTAGAGGTTTTATTTTCAGCCATTGATTATTATGTATCCTGTTGATATTACTGCTTATTATTCTATTTGTTGCATTTTTGCATATGCGGCAACTATACCGAAAACTGTCATAAAATCAACAGTTTTATGGTATGATGACGGCCATTTTGTCGCTCTTGATGATGCGACTACTAAGGAGAAAACTTGATGAAAAAAGAACAAAAACCTCGTTTACACCGTAAAGGTATTTATTTGTTACCGAATCTGTTTACGACAGTCGGCTTATTTTTTGGTTTTTATGCCATTGTTTCGGCCTTAAAGGGTCATTTTGATAATGCGGCTATGGCGATTTTCATTGCTATGATCTTTGATGGTTTAGACGGTCGTGTCGCCCGGATGACTAACACCAGCAGTGCTTTCGGTGCTGAATTTGATAGCTTATCAGACATGGTCGCCTTTGGCGTAGCGCCGGCTTTGGTTGCCTATAGCTGGGGCTTACATCCGCTTGGTAAAGTCGGTTGGTTAATTGCATTCTTATATACTGCCGGCACAGCATTACGCTTAGCTCGTTTTAACACGAAGATTGGTAAGGTGTCGAAACGTTATTTCCAAGGTTTACCAAGCCCTGTGGCCGCTGCAGTGATTGCCGGTATGGTCTGGACAGGTAATACTGATTTAAATATCACAGGTAGTCATGTCTATATTATCGTTGCGATTGTGACAGCCTTAATGGGAATACTCATGGTGAGTAACGTGCCGTATTACAGTTTTAAAGAATTGGACTTTAAAGGTCGGGTACCATTTGTGATGATTCTAGTCGTGCTTTTGCTTTGTATTGCAATTGCCTTGAACCCACCAGCCGTTTTATTCATAGGCTTCTTAATCTTCACTTTATCTGGACCGATTATGTATGTGTTTGGTTGTGGGCGAATTTATCATAAGAAAAAGAAACAAGCCAAGTTGCCGCATAATAAGAAGTAGCATTAAATCGCCTCATGATCTGAGGCGATTATTAGTCCCATCTATAGCTCAATTTGATATACTAACGACTTCATTGTAAAGGCGAGGTTAGGTCTATGAGTTGGTTAGAAAAGTTAATTCCCACTAAAGCAAGTTCGGCTGAAAATAAGCAGGGCGTACCTGAAGGTATATGGACCAAGTGTGCGGGTTGCGATTCGACACTTTATCAACGTGAAGTTGAGCGGAATTTACATGTTTGCCCTAAGTGTGGCCACCATATGCGAATGCGAGCTCGGGCCCGTTTACAAAAATTCTTTGACCCAGATACAACTACCGAAATAGCCGCTAATATCGAATCCGAAGATATTCTGAAATTTAAAGATACCAAGAAATATAAAGAACGTATTAGTGCTGCGCAAAAGAAGACTGGGGAAAAAAATGCGTTGATTGTTTACAAGGGTAAAGTTAAGGGTATTCAATTAGTTGCAGCGGCTTTTGATTTCGCTTTCTTGGGTGGCTCAATGGGGGCAGCTGTTGGTGAGCGCTTTGTGCACGCGGTAAATTGCTGCCTAGAAAATGGTATCCCAATGGTATGTTTTTCTGCTAGTGGTGGGGCGCGTATGCAAGAAGCCTTGGTTTCTTTAATGCAGATGGCGAAAACCAGTGCGGCCTTGGCTCGTTTATCCGAGAAAGGCTTACCTTATATTTCAGTGCTGACCGATCCAACAACGGGTGGTGTTTCAGCCAGTTTGGCAATGTTAGGCGACATCATTATCGCGGAGCCAAAAGCCTTGATTGGTTTTGCAGGCCCTAGAGTTATTGAGCAAACCGTAAAGCAAATACTGCCGGAAGGGTTCCAACGCAGTGAATTTTTGCTTGAGCATGGAGCCGTTGATATGGTGGTGAGTCGCCTTGATATGCGCGATACGATTTCTAGCTTGTTGGCAAAACTGACTAAACAGAAGATTGCCACTGCATGAGCTTTGCATCAGCCGAAGAATGCAAGAAATGGTTAGAAGTTTGTCATGCTAATGCCTCGGTTAGAAGTAAAAAAGATTTTGAGTTTAAATTAAATAAAATCAAAGGCTTAGTTGGTAAATTAAAAGTTATACTTGTTGCTGGAACCAATGGTAAAGGCAGCACCTGCTTATTACTTGAAGCATTATTGTTGGCAAGCAAGCAAACCGTGGGCACTTTTGTCTCCCCACACCTTATTTATATTACCGAACGAATTAGAGTCAATGGTGTAGATATTGCAGAGCCTTTATTTTGTCGCGCTTTTGAATACGTCTACGACTTGTACGAAACGGATGATATTGTTTGGTTTGAATTCCTTACTTTGGTAGCTTTTTGGCTATTCAGGCAGCAGCCTCTCGATTATATTGTACTTGAACTTGGGATAGGCGGGCGATATGATATTTTAAATACACTTTCACCTGATATTTCAGTTATTACCAGTATAGGCCTTGATCATCAAGAATTACTAGGCACTACTCTTGAGCAAATAGGTTGGCAAAAAGCAGGCATTTTTCGCCATGATAAACCAGCGATCTGCGGGGATGCTGAGCCACCGGCTTCTGTTTCAGAATATGGAAAAGAAATTGGCGCTAATCTATTGATTCAAAATGATAATTTTAGATTTGAAAGCTCAGCTGAGAGCTGGCAATGGCAACTTGGTGAGCAACATTTTCTTGATTTGCCGATTCCAGCCATGCCTTTGTCGAATGCTTCAACAGTCTTAGCAGTATTAAATCAATGTCCAGATGTTGAGCTCTCCCGGGAGCAATTGTGTGATGTGTTGAGCAAGATACAGATCCCAGGTCGGCTGCAAATAGTGAGACAGGCACCACAAATTTTATTGGATGTTGCACATAATCCACAGGCTTGCGCGAACTTACTGGCTTACTTAAAAGAGCATCCTGTGAATGGTCAAGAATTTGCAGTATTGGGTATCAAAGCCAACAAAGATATCGAAGCATGTTTAGCCATCTTTAATCATTTCTTTAGGATGCTCTATATTGTCTTATTAAATGAGGCCGATGCTACACGTAATCGATATCATAATTACTTTGATAAACAAGCGTCAGAGCAAACGGTTTCTTATTCGACTTCTGCACTCGAAGCTTTTAAAAAAGCTGAGTCAATTGCCAGCAAAAATGATAGAATCACCGTCTTTGGCTCATTCCAAACTGTGGGCCCCATTTTACAGGAGACGGTACAGCGTGAATCTTAAGCAGCGGATCATTGGCGCCATCGTGTTGATCGCTTTAGCGGTTATCTTTTTGCCAATATTTTTACAAGAATCGAAAGGCCCTAAGGTCAAAGTATGGCAAATCCCAAGTAAGCCAGGCTCACCCCAGGTACAACAGAATGTAAAAATTCCAGCAGTGGAGTTAGCTCCAGCCAGCCAACAACAAACCCTACAATCAGCATGGAGTTTACAGTTGGGCACCTTTTCTAATCAGAGCAATGCGCAGCGTTTATTAAATCGTTTACGCAATAAAGGTTATTCGGCTTATCAAATAAAATTAAATAGTAACAATAAGATATACTTTAAAGTATATGTTGGACCTGAGATTAAAAAGGCGAAATTAGAACAACAGGCTACTCAAATTAATAGCAGCCTAGGTCTTAAAGGCAGTATTGTTATTTTTAGAGCGATACCAGAACAAGGAGAAGAATAGACATGACTTGGGTTGATTATTTTATTATTGTAGTACTGGGTGTCTCAACGATTATCAGTATGATCCGCGGTTTTGCCAAAGAAGCGATTTCGCTGTTAATGTGGGTTTTAGCAATTGTTATTGCATCACGTTTTGCGGCTTCGTTGAGTCAAATGTTTGCAGGACACATACACTCAGGCCAAGTCCGTTTTGCTTTGAGTTTTGCAATCTTAGCTATTGTGACACTTATTCTGGGAGCACTAGTCAACTATTTACTAGGTGAGCTTATTTCGAAAACAGGAATGGGGGGCACAAACCGCACAATTGGTCTAGTTTTTGGCTTGGCACGTGGTTTGGTTTTGATCTCTGCTTTAATCTTATTGGCTGAATTAACCCCGTTACCACAAAATCATGCTTGGCTGCAGTCATTCCTTTTGCCACATTTGATCCCATTGGCGGGTTGGTTGAAGGGGCTCATACCACTCCAGTATGCCCATTACTTTCAAACCATAGTGAGATAAATAATAATGTGCGGAATCGTTGGCATGCTCGGCACACAAGTTGTGAACCAAGATTTATTTGATGCTTTAACTGCATTGCAACATCGTGGCCAAGACGCCGCAGGTATTGTAACTTGTGATAAAGGGCAGTTATTCTTGCGCAAAGGCAACGGCCTAGTGCGTGATGTATTTCATACTCGACATATGATGCGCCTTAAAGGTCATATGGGTTTAGGACATGTACGTTATCCAACAGCAGGTAGCTCAAGTTTTGCTGAGGCTCAGCCATTTTATGTCAATTCACCTTACGGTATTAGCTTGGCGCATAATGGTAATTTAACGAATGCTGAACAATTAGCGAGAGAGATCTTCCGCACTGATTTACGACATTTAAATACGACTTCTGATTCAGAAGTTCTGTTAAATGTATTTGCTCATGATCTTCAAAAACTCCATAAAATTCAGCCAACTAAAGATGATATCTTTAGTTCTGTATCAAGTTTGCATAAGCGTTGTAAGGGCGCTTATGCCGTGGTGGCTATGTTGACAGAACATGGGATCGTTGGCTTTCGTGATCCGCATGGTATTCGACCTTTGGTCTATGGTAAGCGAGTAAGCAACTCAGGCACGGATTATATGTTTGCCTCAGAAAGCGTTGCTTTGGATGCATTAGGTTTTAGTGACATTCAAGATGTGCAGCCAGGCGAAGCCGTTTATGTCGATAGCCAAGGTAACTTAAGTAAGCAACAATGTGCTGAAAATCCACAGTTGAATCCTTGCATTTTTGAACACGTTTACTTGGCCCGTCCGGATTCAACGATAGATAAAATTTCTGTTTACAAGGTTCGTTTGCGTATGGGTGAGACCTTAGCGGATAAAATTTTACGTGATTATCCAGATTTGGATATTGATGTCGTAATCCCCATTCCAGATACTAGTAGAACATCGACTATGAGCCTGGCTCATATATTGGGTAAAAAGTATCGAGAAGGTTTTGTTAAGAACCGTTATATTGGTCGTACTTTCATTATGCCTGGTCAGAAAGTGCGTCGTAAGTCAGTACAGCAAAAATTGAATGCGATAGAGTTAGAGTTTAAAGACAAAAACGTATTATTGGTCGATGACTCTATTGTTCGTGGAACGACTAGCCAGGAAATCATTCAAATGGCGCGTCGTGCGGGTGCAAAAAATGTGTACTTTGCCTCAGCTGCACCTGAAGTTCGGTATCCAAATGTGTATGGTATTGATATGCCATCACGTCATGAGCTTATTGCCCATGGTAAAACCTGTGCTGAAATTTGCAAAGAGATTGGTGCCGATGCTTTAATTTATCAAGATATCGAAGCCTTGGTTGCTTCGGCGAAAGAAGGTAATCCGGATATTAAAGAATTTGATACAGCCGTTTTTACCGGTGAGTATGTTACAGGTGATATCGATTCGGCTATGCTAGAAAATATTGAAAGTAAGCGTAACGATGCCGCTAAAGCCACAGCTGAAAATAATAGCAGCTCGGTTGATTTGTTGAGTTATTAGGCCATTAAGCCATAGTTAATTACGACTATACCCAGGACCATCTAAGTTGCGATGGGTATAATAAAATAATACCAACTTAAACTACAGAGAATGGCTATCAACCATAATATGGGCTATATTTACAGCACTCAGATAGGGAGTTTCCTGTGTTACGACGTTTAATTTGTTTTTTAATTTTATTACCTACGCTAATTTTTGCAATAGAGTTAGGTCCGGTAGAGGTGCAAACACCTTTGTACCAACCTCTGCGAGCGACTATTGCCTTGCAGCAATTGCAAAATATTCCCGTTAAAGAATTACAGGCGACTCTTGCATCACAATATGAGTTTAAAGAAGCCGGCCTGGTAAAAACACATTTAATACAGCAATTACAGTTTGCGATTAATCCAGGTAAAAAAGGTCATGCTGTTATTAGTATTACTTCAACGAAACCTATTCAAGAGCCTTACATTAGTTTCTTGCTTAAATTATCTTGGTTGCAAGGTGATTATATTAAAAAATATACATTACTGCTCGACCCACCGGCAGAGCTTGAGGCTACTCAAACAAAAACCACACTGACAGTTGAAAAACCACAGGTTAATACAGTGCAGCATCAACGCACTAGTAACCCTAGAATTTATGGGCCAACCAAGCATTATGAAACATTATGGCAAGTAGCAAAAAAATTGCGGCCTAATAAATTAGTGACTATGCCGCAAACTATGCTGGCCATTGTTAGTTTAAATCCGAATGCGTTCCAAAGGCATAATATTAATGGTTTAATGAGTGGGTATCACCTGAAAGTACCGACATTAAAACAAATTCAGTCGATTCCCAAAGCAGAAGCTGAGCAGGATTTACGCCAGCATAAGTTGTTTTGGCAAAAGAAAAAGCGCGTTAAATTACATAAGTTACCGATCGCGATACCTGTCGTGGTTAGTCAACCCGTACTTAAAGAACCGGTGGTGATTAACCCAATAATCGCTGAGACTGCTGACACAACACCTAATAAAGCGAGGGAGCCGACTGAAGCTGTGGTGCCGAAAACGGCTTTACTAGATACAAGAGCTATTGATACGCTACCACCTGAACTCTTGGTAATACAGCAAAATTTAAAAAAAGCATTGAGTGAGAATGTTTTTTTAAAAAAAAGTAATCAAAAATTGCAACAACAAGTGGCCCAACTACAGCAAGAGAATGAGCATCTGCAAACACAGTTTGCAGCGAAAGTAACCGTTGCGTCGCCAGCAACAGCGAAGCCTATTGTGACTACAACATCATCGTCGATGAAAACCAATAAAACGGCCATCGTAAAACCAGCAGTTGAGCCTGGTATCTTCACCGTTATTATGGACTTTTGGTGGCAAATTTTAGTGATATTAGCATTGCTTTTATTCTTAATAATTTGGGGCGTTGTGCGTAAGCGCAATAACAAACCTAAGCCCGAGCCTTCTTCTAGTACACCCTCTGATGATATCGGGCCAGAGCTGGATATTGACATTGTAAGCGAGGATGAGCCGACTATCGATATTCACAATATTGAATCGGCTCCGGAAGAGATAAACACTGATGTTATCGTCGATGTGAATAGTATTTTGCCAGAAGTGACGGTTAAAGAAGTGCGTCGTAAAAAACCAAAAGTTGAACTGAATGCAGCTAGCGCTACGGAAATATTACACGAGGCGAAGCTTTATCTTGATTATGGCAGTAATGAGCAAGCGAAAGAGATGCTAGAAACCGTTGCAGCGCTGGAATCTACAGATGATGCCATATGGGAAGAGTTGTTATGCTTATATGCTAGTTTAAACGATAGTAAAGGCTTGGCCTCGATGATTACTAAAATTCCACCAGGCCTCTTAAAAGATGAAAAAAGTAACTTGTGGAAAAAAATAGAATTGTTGCGCCAGAAAAATGATGCGCCAAAAAGTGCTATTGATATTGTCGCTTCTGCGATAATTGAAGATGGTAAGGTAGACGCTTCTGATGATGAAGCTAAGTTTGATGACACAGCAAACGAGGCCGATGCATTCTCATTTACAGCCGCTGAAGAGCAGATTGAACTAACATTACTTGATGAGGTTAATGCACCTGCTGCTAATGATGATAGTGAAGATTTAATTGAGTTACCTGAAGGTGATGAAACACAATTAGATTTGGCAACGGCATATTTGGCAATGGATGATCATAAAGCTGCTAAAAAAGTTTTGCTGGCATTATTAAAGTCCAATGAACCTGCAATTAAACAAAAAGCCGAGGCATTACTCGACACCCTTAAGGACTAAGTTTGAGATTTATTGCCGCCATTGAATACGATGGCACTCATTATCATGGTTGGCAACGACAAAAGGACCTGTCGGAAACAATTCAAGAAAAGGTTGAAGATGCTCTTAGTAAAGTGGCCAATGATGCGACCAAGGTTACTTGTGCTGGCCGCACTGATGCCGGAGTGCATGCATTAGAACAAATTATTCACTTTGATACGAATGTAGAGCGCACGGAACGTGCTTGGATTTTTGGCACTAATAGTAATTTGCCTCATGATATTAGCTTGCGCTGGATAAAATTAGTACCAGATGATTTCCATGCTCGTTTTAGTGCTGTTGCCAGAGAATATAAATATTATATTTATAATCAACCGGTTCGTTCGGCATTGCACCGATACCATACCACCTGGTATTGCACACCGCTTGATGAATATTTAATGCAGCAAGCAGCCAATAAGTTGCTTGGAAAACATGACTTTAGTTCGTTTCGTGCCAAAAGTTGCCAGGCAAATTCGCCAATAAGAACGATAGAGTTCATTAATGTCAGCCATACAGGTGACATATTGTGTATTAATCTTAAAGCTAATGCTTTTTTACATCATATGGTGCGTAATATTGCAGGTGTACTTATGGCGATTGGCGAGGGTAAAGAACCTGTTAGTTGGGTAGATGATTTACTGAAAGTGAAATCACGCGAAGAGGGTGGCGTGACAGCATTGCCGAATGGCCTACATTTTGTGCGTGCCTTTTATCCTAAAGGTTCTTTTTGATAGAAATACACCTTTTTATGTCTTAGATTAATACAACTGTATCTGTGATTTCTACCCCAGAAGAGAAAGTATAGTATTTCCGCGAGCTTTCAGGCACAATAACCGGCTTAAATATCGCGGGAGAATATCAATGAAAAAAATCATTTTACTACTAGCTTTGGCTGGTATGGTTAACTCATCATTTGCAGCAAGTAGCACGCAATTAAACACCCAAACGGATAAATTTAGTTATGTCGTGGGTTTGAATTTAGGGTCTAATTTCAAAAACCAAGGAATTCAAGTGAATCCGAATCAAGTCATTAAAGGATTGCAAGATGGCATATCTGGTGCGAAACCACTTTTGACAAAAGCTGAGCAGCAAAAAATCATGACTCAGTATCAACAAATGGTCATGGCTAAAATCCAAGCGAAAAATAAGCAAGTAGCGGGCAGTAATTTAGCAGTAGGTGAGAATTTCTTAACGACAAATGCTAAGAAACCCGGTGTCAAAACGACTAAAACGGGTTTACAGTATTCCATCATCAAACCTGGTTCAGGTGCAAAACCTAGCGCAACCGATAGTGTTACTGTAAATTATGAAGGTAAGTTAATTAATGGAACTGTATTTGATAGTTCTTATAAGCGTGGTACTCCAACAACATTTGGTGTTAATCAAGTGATCCCAGGTTGGACTCAAGCATTACAAATGATGCGCCCAGGTGCTATTTGGATGCTTTATATTCCAGCTAATTTAGCTTATGGTTCAAATGCGATGGGAAGTTCAATTCCAGCGAATAGTACTTTGATTTTCAAAGTGCAATTAATTTCAGTTAATAAAAATTAAGTAACGGTAAGGTCTCCGTGATTTACTTAACAAATCACGGAGACCTATATTGATTAATATAAACTCAGAAGGACTCGATGTTTAGGCAATTTTTTACTAAGCGCATGCTGATTATGCTTTTCATGAGTTTCTCTTCTGGACTACCTCTTACCTTAGTCTTAAGCACGTTACAATTATGGTACGCTAAAGCTGGCGTAAGTATTGTGGCGATTGGTGCATTAACCTTAGTTGGCCAACCCTATGCTTATAAATTTATTTGGGCACCGTTGATGGATCGTTACGTACCGCCATTTTTAGGTAGGCGTCGTGGTTGGATCTTGATTACACAGCTTTGCCTTCTAGTTAGTATATTCTTAATGGCTTTGTTTAGCCCAAAAACTCATCCCATAGGCTTAGCATTAATGGCCACTTTGGTCGCTTTTTTCTCATCTTCACAAGATATCAGTTTAGATGCGTATCGTACTGATTTGTTACATACTAGTGAGCGTGGTGTGGCATCGGCTATTTGGGGCAATGGCTATCGTTTAGCGATGATTGTTGCTAGTGCCGTCCCCTTAATTATTGCTTACCATGTTGGTTGGCATATTGCTTATATGAGTATGTCATTCTTAATGCTTGTTGGTATTGTTACCACTTTTGTTTCACCAGAACCCGATAGTAATATCAAAGCGCCTGCTACCTTAAAAATAGTAATAGTGGATGCCTTTGGTGAATTTTTAAAGCGACCTTATGCTTTAGGTTTAATACTTTTTATTGTGGTTTACAAACTGGGGGATGCATTTGCCTTGAGTTTAAGCAGTGTTTTTTATTTAAAAGGTGTTGGCTTTAATTTAGAACAAATTGCTTGGGTGAGCAAAACCTTTGGTACAGTTGCTGGCATCTTGGGCATTATCCTGGGCGGTGCATTAATGGTACGTTGGACTTTATATAAAGCGTTAATGGCTTTTGGTTGGTTACAAGCGGCATCTATTTTAGGTTTTATCGTTATGGCCGTTGCAGGCAAAAGCATGGCCTTGTTTGCTGCGGTGGTTTTCTTTGAACACATTACCGGTGGCATGGGCACAGCCGCATTGATGGTCTTGCTGATGGCGCTATGTGATAAACGTTTTACGGCAACACAATATGCTTTATTCTCAGCAGTAATGGTCGTAGGGCGAACTTTCATGGGCCCAGTGGCTGGTTTGACAGTTGAGCATTATGGTTGGGCTGTGTTCTTTTTTGGCGGTTTTATGTTGGCGATTTTAGGCTTGATTCTTTTGTGGTGGTTACAACAAAAAATTGATTTCAATCAAGAACAAATCAAGTAAACTCAGCTTAACCACTTTCCCAACTATAAATTAAATCTACGCCATTGCCTAGACTATTGGTTTCTGTTTGTGCTGTCCAATGTTTATCGATAGTATAAGCGGCGCTTAAAGTATTAATCGGTTCGATTAGGCCAATACTGTACTTAATATATAAGTCGGGAGATAACATTTTACCAAGGACTAAAGATGTATTTTGTTGCACAGAATTATTAGTCGTGTTGAGATATGAGCTGGATTCAAAACCAATTGAGTTTAAAGCGAAACGACTTTTTAATTGCTGCATCACACCTGAGACATCATTACTATTTGCACTTAAGGCACTTGCTGCTTGCCATAACGCTTCACCTTGTTGATTGCTGGCTTGACTGATAGGGAAGCCAAAAATTAAATAAGATAAAATGTCGGCTTTGGTTAAATCGGGTTGATCAGAGTAAAGACTAATTGAAGGGTCCAACATGGTATTGGTGACACTCGCCCCCACAGTAATTGTTTTCGCCTGTAAAGGAATGTTAACGCCACTAGCGGAAGATGAAGAAGAAGAGCTCGATAAACCCGTATTGGTTAAACTATTTTGCGTAGGGTTGACGAACGTTTTAATCTGTTTACTTGCACGAATATCAAGTTCAGGATTGTTAACTGGACCGCCCGCAAACAGCAACTTACCATTTTTAATGGTAAGTGCCTGTCCGAAAACATTATATGAGCCTTGTGTTAACGTGATTTCCCCAGTTGCTTGTGAGCTGCTATTGGATTTATCATTGATAATAAGATTACCTTGCAGCTGACTCTTTAATTTAAAGGCATTAATTTCAACGTTATTACCCAGGCTTAGTTTGATATTCGATCTAATATTATCAAACATTGATTTCGAAACCTTGTTTGATTTTTCAGCGGTAATAATTTTCACATCTGAAAATAAACGATTTACATCAGGAGTTGGTGTAATCGTAATGTTGGCTTTTGGGATCGTGAGATTGCCTGTTACATTAATATGATTTTGATCCGTTTTAATAGTGATGGTTGGTGTCACGACGATATTATATTCGGAGGTATTTGCCACCGTAAAATCATTACCGGTAATGTTAATAATTGACTGTTTTGGATGCACATAATTGGTCATTCCTGTGGCGTTTAAGTTGCCAGAACCTGAACCAGCTGATATCTGCCAGTACAGTTGTTGCTTGCCACCGGTAACTTGTAGATTTATATTTTTTAGATGTAGGCCATTTGCCGGTATGCTTGCACTGGCATTGTGGATAGCAGCTGTGCCTTTAAGAACAGGAGAGTGCCATATGCCATGCCCTGTTAAGTTAGCGGTTAAGCTACCTTTTATCTTACGTATTTGTGGCAGGAATAAATTAAGAAAATCGATATTAACAAAACTAGCGGTTAGTTTGGATGAAACATTATGGCTTGTAAAGATGGCCGCAGGATTATGAGCTTGTGCAATATCAACATTAAAATCAAGGTGATCGCTTTTATCTACCGCAATAGAAAATTGACTTTTAAGCCCTTGTTTATTTAGCGTGCCGAGATAACTTACTTTTTTAAGAAGCCATTTTTTAGTCGATAGATTATTTTTATAATTAATGACAACATGCGGTATCGATAACTCAACTTTACCTTGTTGTTTGTTACTCTCTTGTTGGATAGTGGCATTAAAGTTCATATGGCCTTTAATTATAAGATCTTTCGGTAAGAAGAGTGATAGTATTTTCAAGCTTAAGTTGTAAATGTTAATATTACTGCTTTGCGGAATATATTGTCCCTGATTGTTTTTCAGTAAGTCAATATTTGCAATAATAGATTGTTGATATGATTTCCAAGAAAAGTCTTTTAGAATAAAAGCATTTTTCTTTAAGGTAATACTGGTTGGGCGCTCCAGATACCAGTCACCTAAATCTACGGAGGTCATGGTTAACAAAGGCATGTTAATTAACCAAGTAGCTTTGTTATGCTCGCCCTTTAACAAGGCATTAAAGGTTTCATTGTGGTAGACAAAGTGTAATTTCACTCGTTGTTTATTATTATTGCCAGAAGCATTAATGACGATTTTCGGCAGATAAAGTTTATTATTCCGAAAGTTACTCGCTTGTATGCTGAAAATAGATTTAGCAGGTGAGTTAATGTTTAGATTAAATCGACTAATAAATTTAGAAACTTGATATTGCATATAAGCAAAGTTATGAGTGTCGAATGTGCCATTAATAATGGGACGTTGCTTAGTGCCAATAATTTGCCCTTGAGTATTAATCAGACCACTACCAAAAGGGGTGAGCAATGCCAGGCTCGGAATGTGTATTTGCCAGTTTGCGCTAATAGTCTTATTTTCTTGGCCAGTGAAATTAATATAGGCTTGCCCCATGGAAATATTACTATTCAATCGTTTAAGTTGTTGCTTAACGACTTGAAGACTCATGTTGCCACTCAATGCCTGTTGGCGTAATTTTCCGCTTAGTTGAGTTACTTGTAGTTGTTGCTGTTGTTTATTCCCACTTGCGAGAAGGTTAATATTCACCCGGCCAGGCCAATCTAACCATTTGCCTGCAGGATTTAGATTTTTACCACTTAGATTAATTCTAAATCGATGTGATTCGTTTAAGGCGAGTTGAGCCGAGCCTGCTACTACCCCATCTAATATTGAACCTGTTAATTTATGAATATTGACATATTCGGGTGTAATATTTGCTTGTGCTTGCCAATCACCTTGTGGAATATATTTGCCACTAAACGCTAGCTGAGTATTGAGAATTAAATTATTGAATGTACCGCTTAGTAAAACATGACCTTGTTCCGATTAATACTGGCTTGCTTTATTCATAGGCCAGTTTAGTTCCTTCCACTTAATATTGCCGCTGATTTTTTGCTGTTTAATATTGTCACTTTTAAGTTTTATATTGACGCTACTAGCTAATGTTGAAATATCAGATTTTAATTGACCGCTAAAACTTGCTGTATTATTTGAACCATATCCTGAATAATAGCCATTAAATTGTAAGCTCTCTAGGCGTTTATCGATTGTTCCTAATGGGCTAGAGTCGATATGTCCGGTCAGTTTCCAACTTGGCTGAGTGAATAGTTTATAAAGTGAAAGTGTATTGTTCATTTTAACAGGCAAGCTCATACTGTTTCGTAAAGTTAATTTTTGCCAAGAGCCAATACCAGTGATTCTGGTTTTTGTTAATGTTTTATCTCCTTGACTGACTTTGATGTGTAAATCTAAAGTGATTGGCTTTAAGTCAACATAGCCATTTAGACTGAGAGTATTTTTTTTCTTTGTGAGAAAAAGATGTCGAACCTGAATATAATCGCTCTTCGTATAAGCGCTTAATATAATATGATTAAAGTCATTTTTATTATTATCGTGCTTAAGCTGTAATGACTGTAAAGTGAAATCATAAAGTTGTAAACGCAAGGGTAGTTTCCAGTGCGGAGCCTGCATGGGACTTGTTGTTTTATGGTGACTAGTTGTAGAGATTTGTACAGTACCAATATGTAAGTGAGTGATTCTGAATTCGGCTAACAATAATCCTAAAGGTTGAATGTGAATATTAATGTTGTTTACAGAAACGTTAGTACCCTGGCTTCGATACTGGATGTGATTAATATATATATTGCGATTTAAAGCGCCAGTAACTCGACTAATATGTAAATGCTCTGGCTGCCATTTATTTAATTTGTTGACGATAATATTTAACCCGGTACTAGTTGTGGTTAAATAAACAAACAGCATTAAAAACAAAGCAATAATCAGAAGGACGCTATATTTTAGTAGAATTTTTATCATAATAATGTCCCCATACTAAATTGCACGGCGATGCCTTTTTTAGGGTCAGATGTTGAACGTGCCACGCTTAATTCCATGGTGCCAATGGGAGATTGCCAAATACCCGCTAAACCCGAAGCTGATTTTAACATGGGATATTCGATGTGTTCAAAAGCATTACCTGTATCACTGAAAATGCCAACGAACCAATCACCATGTAGGCGATATTGATATTCAATTGTACTGGTTAGTAAATATTTTCCAGGGCCCAAGCTTTGATAGCCATAACCGCGGACACTCTGAGCGCCGCCAGCGGTAAAGCGAAGCGATAGTGGTAACTTGTCGTAATTGCTGGTAGATGTGCCGCCGACATCTAAGCGTAAGAATAAGCGATTATTACGGTCAAAAGGTAATAGGGCGCGGATGCGTGCTTGAAATTGGCCAAAAGTAGTATCTGAAAAAGCTTGCTGTAGCGCACCGCGTAAATTTAAACTGAAGCGAATACCTTTACTTGGTTTAAGGGCATTATCACTGCCCCGTAACTTTGTAAGCTGCTCGTTCCCGCGTTTGTTTTATAGTAAGCGACATTGTTGGTTAAGTTATATTGCTCTGTTATCGGGTTTGCACCAGGACTGGTATAGGTTGAGCTAATATTGTTGCCAATTTGTGAAGCATTGAGCTGCATATTAAAATGATGACCGAGAGAATTAATGCGTCGCCATTGCCAGCCGAGACCGCCACGATAGCCAGTATCGGTACCATAACCACCACTCAAACTATATAGCATGTTTTGTGCTGCAGTTAGCTCAACGTGAACGGGTATCTGTGTTGTTTTTTTAGCTTTAATCGTTGGCTTCACTGAGACTTGACTGAAATAACCAGCGCTGCTGAGATCTTGCTGTAACTGTAAAACGTCATGTGTTGAGTAAATCTGATTGGGTTTGAACATGATATAGCGCTGTAAAAAACGAGTTCTCAAGGCGCTTTTTGAAAAGGTAACAGGGCCAAAATAAAATTGTGGACCTGTTTTAAATTTTAAAATCACACTAGCGGTATAATTGGCCAGATCGATGGAAACACTATGCTGCACCAACTCGGCTTGTAAATAACCATGATTGTTGGCTGTGCTAAATAATAATCTTCCCCCATTTCCGTAGACACTCACTTCTACGAACTCACGCAGCCATCTCAAATTGACTGGGTGATTAGTATCCAATCGATGAATGCCTTCATTTGTGATTATAATACCCTTCGATATACTGAAACAAGCTTTGT
>JAWUYR010000026.1:0-13314 GCA_034110705.1 Gammaproteobacteria bacterium
TATGAACCCTGAGAGCTTCCCGATAACTACTGTGCAAGTGAAAGGGCAATACCCACATATTAAACCTCAAGTTTTACAAGAAGTGATCACGCCTTATACGAAAAAAAGTTTTTTTGCTTTTTCGCCCTGGAAGTTACGAGCAGCTTTGCAACAAATTCCTTGGGTTGGTACGGCAAATATTCGGCGGGTTTGGCCGACAACTGTTGAGGTGACAATTACCGAGAAACAGCCAATTGCCTTATGGAATGGTCAGGCTTTGATGGCGGCAGATGGCAGTTTGTTCACGCCACACGTGTTAATATATTCAAAAGAGTTACCGCGATTGAGTGGGCCTAAAGATCAGGAAGCAATGTTATTTGCCTCGATGCAAAAAATGAACCAATTATTACATCCATTAAATCTTACTGTACAACAATTAATTTTATCACCAAGACATTCTTGGAGTTTGATGCTGAGTAATCATATTCAAGTGGTGATGGGGCAAGATAATATTTGGTTGCGGCTGGAGCAGTTTATTGAGACTTATCCTAAGGTGATTGGAGATAAAGCTGGACAGGCGCTGAGTGTGGACTTGCGGTATCCGAATGGAATGGCGGTGCAGTGGCGAAGAGGCCGTCGATGATGTTTACTATTTTGAGATGAGAGTGAATGAACTTACCAGAACAGTTTTGCTATTTGCATGATGTTGATCCTAGCATTAAATATGATATTAAATACGCGAGCGCCAATAATTTAATCGGGCGGCCAATTATTGGCTATCAACAAAATGTTTGTATTGTGACTAATGCACTTGGTAAAGCATTGGCTGGTCTACAAGCAGAGTTAATTTCTGAAAATCTTGAGTTATTTGTGTTTGAAACTTATCGGCCTACACAAGCTGGAGCGGATATGTTGCAATGGGCTTTGGATTCAGAGCAAATAGGCAATAAAAAAGATTACTACCCCAATATTGAGAAGAGTGATCTTTATCGTTTAGGTTATCTTATTGAGTATTCAGCGCATTCTCGCGGTAGTACAGTCGACGTTACACTTGTTGACAGTAGAAGTGGCCAGAGCCTTGATATGGGCACTCGGTTTGATTTTATGGATGTACTGTCGCATCCAAATAATGAAAGCATTGGTGAAATTGCTTTTGCTCATCGTCAAATGCTACAAACGTTAATGATTAAACATGGCTTTCTAGAGATTGATACTGAATGTTGGCATTTCACGCTGCAAGATGAGCCATTTCCAGAAACGTGTTTCAATTTCCCGATTGCTTAGCAAGTAACGAAGACTATATTGCTCTATAGCTTGTAAATGATAGCTAATGCTTTGTCTTTCGGGCAATTATTGCTAGAATCGCCTAGGCAACGATGAGGAAGACTAAATGTCGAAAAAGAAGGTTGAGCGGAATTTATTAGTCGCTTTGGATGTAGGTACATCAAAGGTGGTTGTTTTAGTTGGGGAAATTTCTCAAGATAATCAAATTGAAGTCATTGGTATTGGCTCACACCCTTCGAATGGGTTGAAAAAGGGCGTAGTGGTGAATATTGAAGCCACAGTACAATCGATTCAGCGCGCGGTTGAAGAAGCCGAATTAATGGCCGGTTGTGAAATTCACTCAGCTTTTACAGGTATTGCCGGTAGCCATATTCGCAGTATGAACTCGCATGGCATCGTCGCCATTCAAGACAATGAAGTTGTCGCTAGTGATATTGAACGCGTGATTGATGCTGCTCGTGCCGTTGCTATTCCTGCTGACCAAAAAATTCTCCACATCTTACCGCAAGAATTTATTATAGATAACCAAGATGGTATTCGTGAGCCAATTGGTATGTCGGGTGTTCGTTTAGAATCGAAAGTGCATTTAATTACAGGCGCAGTAAGTGCCGCGCAAAATATTATTAAGTGCGTCAAAAAATGTGGCTTAGAAGTAAGTGATATTATTCTTGAGCAATTAGCCTCAAGCTATGCGGTATTAACCGAAGACGAAAAAGAACTGGGTGTTTGTATTGTTGATATTGGTGGTGGTACTACGGATATTGCGATTTTTCTTGATGGTTCTATTCGTCATACGGCCGTTATTCCCATCGCTGGTGATCAGGTGACTAATGATATTGCGGTTGCCCTTCGTACACCAAGCCAATATGCTGAAAAACTTAAACTCGAGTATGGGTGTGCCTTAACTAAATTAGCTGACAGCAAAGAGCAAATTGAAGTGCGCAGCCCAGGTGATCGTCAAGGGCGTCAATCAACGGTACGTAATTTAGCCGAGGTGATTGAAGCGCGTTACGAAGAGTTATTTAATTTAGTTGCAGCTGAATTACGTCGTAGTGGATTAGAAGATATTGTTGCCGCAGGTTGTGTCATCACAGGTGGTGGTGCGAATGTGGTTGGTTTACCACAATTGGCAGAGCAAACATTAAATATGCCGGTTAGAATTGGTAAGCCTTTGGATATTAAAGGTGTAGGTGAACAATTATCGAACCCTATTTATTCGACTTCAGTTGGCTTGTTAATGTATGGTTTGCAGCAACAAGATGATCCACGGATCCAACTGCATAAAAAGCAAGGTACGATGTCACGCGTTAAGCGTTGGTTTAAAAATAATTTGTAGGTTAAGAAGTTTTGTTTTAACTATTTGAAATTTCATGTTACTTCACTCTCTTATCAGGGAGTGAAGATAAAAATGCTTTAAACTCTCGTGAATTTCATTAATATAGCGGCAAGTAACATTCCGACTACGGTAAAAATTAGTGGGGCTGAAGCACTCAGACTCACTGCCATACCACTCAAGAAGGTCGTCACACCAAAAGATAAAGCCATAATCGAATTGGTGATCCCCATTACCCAGCCCTGTTCTTTAGGGGAAACTTGGTTTGAGAATAACGTAATGAACATGGAATACGCCGTTGAAACAGTCATGCCAATAAAGACACCTAATATCCAAACGATAAATTGATATGGTGCTATCAATGTTAAGAAGGTTAAAATAGCCGTTAATATCATGTTAATCAAAATCACTTTTTTCAGAGGATAACGATTTGCTAGATAGTTAACTAGAATAGCAAATCCCACGCTAAAACCAACAGACATACAGGCCATAAAAAGTGAGGTTTGTAGTGATGAGTAATGGTAGCGACGAATTAAATACATGGCGATAAAGGTAAAATATCCACTCCATGCAGAGATAAAAATTAACAAGCCAATAGATAACATGCGTATTCTTTTACTTTGGAAGGCTTCTATGAAAATTTGTATTGCATGGTGTAAGCGAATTTTGACCTTACCGGTAATGGAGAATGTTTCTTTAAATAATATTTTTAATAGAATAATGTTGATGAATGAAATCGCAGCCGCAAAATACATTGGTGTGGCATAGTTAAACCAGCTACCAAAGCGCGCATCGGACAAAAATCCACCGATGAGAGGGCCTAAAACAAAACCGATAGAAACGGTTAATAAAATAAAGCCGATGTTTCGGGCTTTATTTTCTTCAGTGCTTATATCAACAATTGCCGCTTGTGCAATCGGTTGGCTACCTGCAGTGAATCCGGCAATTAAGCGGCCAATGATTAACATGGTTATGCTGTGCATTTCCATGGCAAAACCAGAAAATATATAACCAAACATTGCGCCAACTAGGCAAATAATCAAGGATTTTTTGCGACCAATGGTATCCGATAAATCACCTAAAATAGCCGAGCCAAAAAACCAAGCTATCATGAAAATACCGATTACCACGCCATAGAGCAATTCACGGTGAAACATACCGACTGAAGCAGAGAGAAAATGTGAGTGGGGATCCATTAGCATGCTGCTTAAAATAGGAAATAAGATCCCCAAGCCCATACTGTCAATAGCGATGACTAAAAATAGTGGCATAATACCAATTAAAGAATTTTTATTGTTGAGCATTTCTCTCTCCGCTATGAGTTTTGAAGCAATATAGTAGCAATAAATAAGGCTAGTGTGCACCGTATGATCTACGGTAGTTGACCAGTAAAAGAAGGTTCGTGTGTTTACATGCAAAAATTCGCATTTTTAGGTGTTTTCGGTATATAATACGGGAGGTTACGTAAATTTTGGAGATGAGTATGTTTGAACTGATGGATAGCAATCCGCATAATGCCATTATTAAGGTACTTGGTATTGGTGGTGGTGGTGGTAATGCTGTTGAACATATGCTTGCAGAACAGATCGAAGGTGTTGAATTCATTTGTGCAAATACAGATTCACAAGCACTTAAAAATTCTTCAGCTAAAACTCTTTTACAATTAGGTGATGAAATCACTAAAGGCTTAGGCGCTGGCGCAGACCCTGAAGTTGGTCGCCAATCAGCAATGTCTGATAGAGAGCGCATCATGGAAATGATAGACGGAACCGATATGATTTTTATCACCGCCGGTATGGGTGGTGGAACCGGAACAGGCGCCGCACCAGTTGTCGCACAAATTGCTCGGGAAATGGGCATTTTAACGGTTGCTGTAGTAACCAAACCTTTCTCATTCGAAGGCAAAAAGCGCATGGCAGTTGCACAAGAAGGTATGCATGAACTTGCCCAATACGTTGATTCACTAATTACTATTCCTAATGACAAGCTATTGAATGTATTAGGGAAAAATATGTCATTGCTAAACGCATTTAAAGCGGCAAACAATGTTTTATTTGGTGCCGTACAAGGCATTGCAGACCTCATTACGCGACCTGGTTTAATTAACGTCGATTTCGCTGATGTGCGTACGGTTATGTCAGAAATGGGCATGGCAATGATGGGTACAGGCACAGCCTCTGGTGAAGATCGAGCTAAAATAGCTGCAGAGCAAGCCGTTGCTAGTCCTCTATTAGAAGATGTTGATTTAAGTGGAGCTGGTGGCGTGTTAGTTAACATTACGGCAGGCTTGGATATGTCGATTGGTGAATTTGAAGAAGTTGGTGATGTGGTCAAAGCGTTTGCCTCGGAAGGTGCGACTGTCGTGGTCGGAACCGTGATTGACCCTGAAATGACGGATGAGCTACGTGTAACGGTTGTTGTTACTGGATTAGGTCAAATTCGTCCAGAACGCAGTGCTCCACGTCGTGTAGAAGCGGCCAGCGAGGGCACATTAGATTATAACGTTCTTGATAAGCCTGCTGTATTACGTAAACAGCAGCATTATACAGCCCCGAGTCCTACAGCTTCTGCACCAAAGAAACCTGTCGGTCAGTTAGTAGAAGATATGGAATACCTCGATATTCCAGCATTTCTACGACGCCATGAAGATTAATTCTTAGGATTCTTGTTCTTATTAAAACGTGTTACAATTCGTTAGATTTTGAGCGAACTAATGGGAAAAATAAATGATTAAACAAAGAACCCTAAAGAATGTAATTCGCGCTACTGGGGTTGGTTTACACCATGGCGAGAAAGTTTTCTTAACACTGCGACCTGCAGCACCTGATGTTGGTATTGTCTTTCGTCGTACCGATCTCGATCCGCCCATTGATATTCAAGCATTATCTGTCAATGTGGTTGATACTCGCATGAACACGACTATTGGTGTGGAAAATGCACGTATTGCTACTGTTGAACATTTACTTTCGGCTATGGCAGGTCTTGGCATAGACAATGCTTATGTTGATGTTTCTTCAGATGAATTGCCTGTAATGGATGGTAGTGCTGGTCCTTTTGTATTTTTATTACAATCGGCTGGTATTGAAGAGCAAGATGCACCGAAGAAATTTATCCGCATACTAAAAGATATTTCCATTAAAGATGGTGATAAATCAGCAAGCTTTACGCCTTATGAAGGCTTTAAAGTTGGTTTCCAAATTGATTTTGACCACCCTGTGTTTCAAGATTCAGGCCAAACTGCTGAGTTAGATTTCTCTAGTACTTCATATGTTAAAGAAGTTAGCCGAGCTCGAACGTTTGGTTTCCTAAAAGATTACGAAATGCTACAAGCCAATAATTTAGCTAAAGGCGGTAGTTTATATAATGCCGTTGTTGTTGATGAGTATAGTATTCTAAATGAAGATGGGCTGCGCTATGAAGATGAATTCGTGAAGCATAAAATTCTTGATGCTGTTGGTGACCTTTATTTATTAGGACATAGCTTAATTGGTGCTTATCAGGGTATTAAATCAGGTCATGCTTTAAATAACATGTTACTGAAAGAATTACTTAGCCAACCAGATGCTTATGAGGTTGTGACATTTAAAGATACTGATGAGTCACCTATTGCTTATATGAAGCCTGTTACAGCTTAAGAGATCCATAGATACTTTATCTAAGACAATAAAAAACCCGCTTAGCGGGTTTTTTATTGTCTATCTTAATTTATAAAACAGACTTAATTGGCTTTGAAGCTAATCTATTTAAAGCTTCGGCGAGCTTAGGGTGCTCCATAACTTTTGCTATTTCTTGCAGTGACTTTTTGCTTTCTGAGCTTAATGGTTTTACTTTAGTCATTTTCTTTTTTCTATCTTCTTCACTAGGACGTACGCGATGTTTAATGCTAACTAAATTAGCAAACTCTTCGCGCGCGCGTAAAGCAAGCATAAGATCTGGAATATGATAACGTAATTGTGTAGCCCAAGTAGGACTATCAACATGTACGCTTAAAATACCGTTGCTCAAATTAGCAACTTTGCAATGTGAACGCATATTTTCAGGCACATGGTTGAGTAAGATTTTATCTAGCTTAATTAAATGTTGTGCTTTTATAACGATGTCACTGAGCTTGTTATTTTCTTTAATAATATCGGTGGCTTTTTTCATCGTTTTTAGCATTTATAATTTTCCAGAATGTTAATGTTATTTTTAGATTATTAATGATATCCTAATCATTAATAATCATCTGAAAATACAATACCAATCCAGTATATATAAGTCAAACAATTAAAGGCTGTCCTTACTTATATCGGTGACTCTATTTTCTTGGTATAATAGCCAAATTTTTTCAATTCAGCAGAGAGCTAGTCCTATGTTCAAAAAATTATTCACCTCCTTTCTAGGCAGCCGTAACGAACGTTTGTTAAAGCAAATGAGTAGAGTTACCCATAAAATTAATGAATTAGAGCCATCCATCCAAGTGCTGAGTGATGAGGGGCTAAGGGCGAAAACTACTGAGTTTAAAGAGCGTGTTAAAGCGGGTAGTAAGTTAGATAATATCTTGCCTGAAGCCTTTGCTGTGGTTCGTGAAGCCGCTATGCGTGTGCTTGGCATGCGTCATTTCGATGTACAGTTAATGGGTGGCATGGTGCTTAATTTAGGTAAAATTGCAGAAATGCGTACTGGCGAGGGTAAAACCTTGGTTGGGACCCTGCCAGTGTATCTTAATGCCTTGACAGATAAAGGTGTGCACGTCGTCACGGTAAATGATTATTTAGCACAACGTGATGCAGATTGGATGCGACCACTGTATGAATTTTTAGGGTTAGAAGTTGGTGTGATCTTTTCCGGTCAAGAGCAAGATGAGAAAAAAGCTGCTTACAATTGTGATATTACCTATGGTACGAACAACGAGTACGGCTTTGATTATTTGCGTGACAATATGGCATTTTCTGCTGAAGAAAAAGTTCAGCGTGCACTTAATTTTGCAGTGATCGATGAGGTAGATTCGATTTTAATTGATGAGGCGAGAACACCTTTAATTATTTCGGGTGCTGCTGAAGATAGTTCTGAAATGTATATTACTATTAATGAGCTCGTGCCAAAATTAAAGCGCAAAATGGGTGAAGAAGACACGGGTGAATATGAATTAGATGAAAAAACTAAACAAGTTCATTTGAACGAAGAAGGTCATCAGAGGTTAGAAGAATTATTAGCCGAAGCTGGTTTGTTGAAAGATAATCAAAGCTTATACGACCTAGCTAATATTAGTTTAATGCATCATGTGACGGCTGCTTTACGTGCACATTCGGCATTTCAAAAAGATGTTGACTACATTGTACAAAATAATGAAGTTGTCATTGTCGATGAGCATACTGGTCGCACGATGCCAGGGCGTCGTTGGTCAGATGGTTTGCATCAAGCGATGGAGGCAAAAGAAGGCGTAAAAATTCAAAACGAAAATGTGACTTTAGCTTCAATTACATTCCAAAATTATTTCCGTTTATACAACAAGCTCTCAGGCATGACGGGCACTGCTGATACTGAAGCTTACGAGTTCCAGCAAATTTATAATTTAGAAGTTGTGGTTATCCCCACTAACAAACCAATGATACGTGATGATCAAGCCGATCAAATTTATTTAACGGCAGAAGAAAAGTACGCCGCGATTATTGCTGATGTGCAAGAAGCTTATAAGCGCAAACAGCCTGTGTTAGTCGGTACGGCTTCGATTGAAGCTTCTGAGCATCTGTCAGATTTGATGAAAAAGCAAGATATCCCACATCAAGTTCTAAACGCTAAGTTTCATGCTCAGGAAGCAGAAATTATTACACAGGCAGGTCGTCCAGGTGCGATTACGATTGCAACAAATATGGCCGGTCGGGGTACTGATATTGTGCTTGGGGGTAGTGTCGAAAGAGAAATCGCAGCACTTGACGATCCTAGTGAAGAGCATATGGAGCAACTACGTGAGGAATGGAAGGAAAGACATTCGGAAGTTTTACAATCAGGTGGTTTACATATCCTTGGTTCAGAGCGTCATGAATCCCGCCGAATTGATAACCAATTACGTGGTCGGTCTGGGCGTCAAGGTGATGCTGGTAGTTCGCGTTTTTACCTATCATTAGAAGATAACTTAATGCGTATTTTTGCTTCGGACAGAATTGCGAGTCTGATGAAGCGCCTGGGTATGAAAGAAGGTGAGTCGATTGAGCATAAATGGGTGAACAAAGCCGTCGAAGGTGCGCAACGTAAAGTTGAAGGGCATAACTTTGATCAACGTAAGCAACTCTTAGAGTATGATGATGTTGCAAATGATCAACGTCGTGTTATTTATGCGCAACGTGAAGAGTTGATGCAAGCCGATGATGTTAGTGAAACGATTAATCGAATTTTAAAGGATGTGGTTAATTCCACAGTTGCCACTTATATGCCAACTGAAAGTTTGGAAGAGCAGTGGGATGCTGAGAGTTTAGAAAAACAAATTCAAGATGACTTTCATTTGCAATTACCTGTAAGACTATGGCTAGAAGAAGATAATAAGTTAGATATTGAAGGTGTTCGTAAACGTATTCAGCAAGCTATCTTTAAAAGCTATACCGATAAAGAAGAGCAAGTTGGTTCTGAGACAATGCGTCATTTTGAAAAATCGATGATGTTACAAAGTGTCGATACCTATTGGCGTGAGCATTTAGCCTCTATGGATCATCTACGTCAAGGTATTGGCTTGCGCGGCTATGCACAAAAAAATCCTAAGCAAGAATATAAGCGAGAAGCTTATGTGATGTTTACAGAAATGTTGACAGAAATTAAGCAAGAAGTCGCTTCATTGTTAATCAAAGCTCAGTTTATGGCTGAAGAAGAAGTAGCGGCGATGGAGGCTGAGCGTAGACGTAATAGTGCTTCTAATTTACAGTTTAATCATGCGAGTGCTGAAGGCATTGCTGGACCTGCTAATGAAGATTCAGAATTAGGTGAACATATACCGTTTGCTCGAGTTGAGCGTAAAGTTGGGCGGAATGAGCCTTGTCCATGCGGGAGCGAAAAGAAGTATAAGCAGTGTCATGGGAAGATTGGCTAGGCCGCGACATAAGAAAGGTCATTGAATCCAAATACCACCTTTGCTTGCAAAGGTGGGTAAAGAAGAGGTTCTCAAATAGCAAATTCTAAAACCAGAGGTAAAAAGTGCAAACTCCCATCCACGTCGCCGTCGGCGTTATCATAAATCAACAAAATCAAGTCCTTGTAGCTAAACGTCCTGCAGGAAAACACTTAGCTGGTTTGTGGGAATTTCCTGGTGGTAAAGTCGAGCTGGGGGAGACCGCAGAGCAAGCACTCGTACGTGAATTACAAGAAGAGGTCGATTTAACACCATTGCATTTCGTGCCTTTAACGCAGATTACACATCAATATAATGAAAAAACTGTTTTACTTGATGTGTACTTGATTGATGAGGTTGATGGTGATGCTAAAGGGTTGGAAAATCAAGAAATAAAATGGCTGCATCCAGATAGGTTCTCTGAGTATCGCTTTCCTGAAGCAAATGCCTCTATTATTACAGCGTTACAAAAGCAACACTTATCTTAATTAAGCTCCTCTTCTGGGTTCAGCCAGCTGGTGTCTTCACTAGCAATACTGTGTTCATCACTAGCCCAAGCACCTAAATCAATTAACTTACAACGCTCGGAACAAAAAGGGCGGTATTTTGCTTCGGCATTCCAGATGACTTCTGTTTGGCATGTAGGACAGCTGACGCAAGTTTTCTTCATGAGCAGCATGCGAGCTTAAATGAAAGGCTCTCTTTATGTTGGACAGGACGTTCATGATTATTTAGTTGATAAAAGTGGATGCTTAAGCGATGCCGACCAACACTCATTTCTGGGAATGCATTAACATGAGTTGGCATGCCAATACGTATTAATTGATATTCACTTTTTTTGTCTAAGGTCTTTTCAAAGAAAGCATCAGGTGCCTCTGAATCTATAAAACATGTACTTTTTCGAATTAGACTCAATAGAAATTCTATGGTTTCTTGCACTGGGGTAAAATAACCAAACCAAGTTTGTAAGTCGGTGCTGCGACGTTCATTATTTTGTTGTAACCAAAAGTGATACATGGGTAAATCAAAGTTACGGGCTCCTCCTGTTTTGGCAAGACGTAAACGTACTGCTGCAAGGAAGTCATTCTCTTCGGCAATTTGACTAAGTTTTCCTTGGTAAGATTGCAGAAATTCTAGATGATGAGTAAGGACTTGTAGAATAGAATTAAGTTTATTTTGGTCGACGCCATCTTTTTGACCCAGGTCAAGCATTGAATCATTAAGCTGTATGAATTGTTGGGTTAATTTAGTTTTAAAATCTGGGCGATCGAGTATATCAATTAAGTCGACAATTGAAGCGACAGCAGAACGATTATTCCAGTAATCTGTGGTTTGTAAATGATTTTCGGCTTGAGCAAAAATACATTCTAAGCGTAAACAAACACGAATCATTTCATTCATTGGATGTTCGTATAGGATAATATTATCCATTTTTTGTTCCTTATAGAATTCGGGATGCAGTTGTTCGGGAGCAACTTTGGCGCAGATCGTTAATAATAAGATATATTATAGTCATCTTATCGCGTTTGTGCGAGAGTTAAGTAAGTTTGGTGCATTTTTGTTATAGCGGAGCGTAGATCGGCTTCTGTACCAATGTTTTCTATAATGTCGTCAGCGGCTTGCATGCGCTTTTCACGGCTTGCTTGGGCTGCGATTATGCTTAGTCCTTGTGCCACTGTGCAGTTATCGCGCTGAATCAAGCGCTCTAATTGTAGATCGGCGGGTGCATCAATAACAAGAATGCGATTAAGCAAAGGGTTGGGCTCAGATTCCACTAGCAAAGGAATTGCTACTATGGCGTATGGCGAGCTAGCTTGCTTAAGTTGTTTGGCTGTTTCTTTACGGATAAGAGGGTGTAGCAAGCTTTCTAACCATTTTTTTTTATTTTTTTCTGCGAAGATAATTTCACGAAGTAAGGCTCGATTTATTGTTTTATCTTTGTGTAAAATTTCCGGTCCAAAATATTTTTGAATACTCTGCCAGGCGGGCGAGTTAGGTACCACGACTTCGCGAGCGATAATATCAGTATCAATAACAGCAATACCAAGCTCAGTAAAAATGTTTGATGCGGCAGTTTTGCCGCTAGCGATCCCGCCGGTTAAGCCGATAGTGAGCATAAATTTTTAATTTTCCTAAAAAATAAGTAAAGTCCACGTTAAGAGTTGACTATGAAATAGCAAAGCCAAGCTACCACTTAATGCTAGAAAGGGGCCAAAAGCAATTGGGGTGTTACGACTCTTTTTATTGATGAGTAACCAGATGATACCGATAATGCTACCTAACAGTGCGGCTAGGACAATAATTAATGGCAGAGCTTGCCAGCCAAACCAAGCACCAAAAGCGGCGAAAAGTTTAAAGTCACCATGACCCATGCCCATCTTTCCGGTGATTAATTTATACAGGTAGGTGAAGCACCACAAACTGGTGTAGCCTGCTATCGCTCCAATAACGGCAGATGATAACGGTACAAATACTGTAAATAAATTACAGAACAAACCTATCCACAAAAGTGATAGCGTTAAGTTATCAGGTAATATTTGTTGATCTAAATCGATAAAAGTTAATGTAATAATAAACCAAGTGAAGATTAGCCCGGCTAGTAATTGCCATGAGGGGCCAAAATATAAGGTGAGAATGATACCTAGGAGCATGGTGAGTAATTCAATTAAAAAATAACGAATGCTAATTGGTTGTTTGCAATAAGCACATTTACCACGCAAGATTAAATAAGATAGTAATGGAATGTTGTGCCACGCAGGAATTAATTTGTTGCAAGTTGGGCAGTGCGATCGCGGTAGCATTAAATCGAATCGCTCTTTTGACTCGTCTTCACCACGCCAGGTACGTTCTAGCATAATCGGTAAACGATAAATTACGACATTTAAAAAACTGCCGACACATAAGCTTAGTAAGGCAACGATAATGGTTAACCCTATGAGATTAGCTTGTAGAATTTGGAGGATGGTCAAATGACTTGTCCCATTTTAAAGATTGGTAAATACATAGCAATTACAAGTCCGCCAACTAATATACCTAAAATTGCCATAATCGCGGGCTCCAGTAAACTGCTTAAACTGTCGACCATTGTATCAACATCTTCTTCATAAATACTAGCTGATTTATTCATCATAGCATCTAGTTCCCCAGCTTCTTCAACGATAGCAGCCATTTGAATAATAATATTGGGAAAGCGCTTGGTCATTTCCATTGCTTGGTGAAATTGCTCACCTGAAGTGACATTTTCTCTGATTTGTAAAATCGCATCTTCGTACACTATGTTACCTGCCGCTTTTGAGGATACACATAACGCATTAATTAAAGGCATCCCCGCTGCAAACGTGGTTGCTAGGGTTCGGCAGAAGCGAGCAATAGATGCTTTTTGTAATAAAGTACCAAAAACAGGTGTACGTAAAGCGATACTATCTGTAATTTTGCAAAATTTTCGCGAGCGTTTTTGACCATAGTAAATTAAACCTACGAAGGCAATGGCCCCTAATGCGATCATCCACCAAAAATCTTGGAAGACTTCTGATATGTTAATGACAATTTGTGTGAATGCGGGTAGCCCAGCACCAACGTTATTAAATAGAGTCTCGAACTGTGGGATAACTTTAACCAGAAGAATGGTCGTTACAATAAA
>JAWUYR010000027.1:0-7951 GCA_034110705.1 Gammaproteobacteria bacterium
CCGAGCTTGAGCTTAGCGCTAGCTTCAGTGCTTCAGCTTTATATTCTGCCGTATATTTTCTTGCGTTTTTTGACATATGTCACCTCTTTGTTTTTCATAGTTTAACAAATTGGTGTCCACTTTTATGGGGGAAGATTAATAAATGGTTTGCCAGAATACGATGCGAAACCTATTATGATCCAATATGGGAAATGGTATTGACTGGTGTTTCGTAACGATACTATGATGCATCATCCGATGCATATTCATGGTCACTGGTTTATTCTACGGAATGGTCATGGAGCTTACGATCCAAAATTACATACTATCGATGTACCACCAGGAGCAACCGTGATCGCTGATATGCATGCCGATGCCCGAGGTCAATGGATCTTCCACTGCCACAACTTAATTCACATGAAAGCGGGGATGTCGAATTTGTTTCGTTACCAAGGTCTCGCAAAGAATGAGTTTGTAGGGCTTACAGGGCATGTCATGCCACGTTGGTATTTTGCTAATGAGTTAGATTTAAGCGGTAATTTCTTCCATAATAGTACACAGACATCGTTTGAAAGCTTTATGGGGACAGATTTTAACAAACTTGAAATTAATGCTGAAGGCCTTGAAATGGAAAATGGCAAGTTAACCAATGCTAATGTGGATGTTTTTTATTGGCATTTACTTAGTGAATTCTGGGCGATTAAAGGTGGTGTAAATTATGTATATCGTCCAGCACATACGCCTTATATGCAATATGGCGTGGGTATTGAAGGCTTAATGCCTTATTTTATTGATACTAACATTCGAAGTTATTGGCATAATTGTAGCCTAAAATTAAATGCAGAATTTTCACGTGATACACAACTGACGCATCATATATTTTTGCGATTAGCCATTGAAGGTATTCTTGCCTCAAAAACTGTTGCGAAGAATGAGATTGGTAATGGTTTAAATAGTCTAGAATGGTCAGTTAGACCTTACTATCAATTAAATCCGAATCTAGCCTTGTATGTTGAATATCAGCATACACAACATTACGGTGCGTAAAGGTCACTGTTAAAAGAAGAAAATGAAGCAACTATTGAAGACCGATATAATGTTGGCTTGTCATTGTTATTTTAGGGCGCACTAATGGATTACTATAAGATAGGTGAGTTAGCAAAGTTAACTGGGAATACCATTGTTACTTTACGTCATTATGAGCAACTTGGGTTGTTAGGAAAAATCAAGCGTAGCCCCGGTGGCTTTCGTCTTTATTCTGAAAAAACGGTTAGCCATGTCACTTTTATTAACAATGCTAAAAGAGTGGGATTTGATTTGTCAGAAATTAAAGCGCTCTTTGATTTACAAGCAAAACATACGACTAGTCTACGTATTAAGGAAAAAACACAAGCAAAAATTCTTGAGATTGAGCAAAAGATAGAAATGTTAACATCTATTAAAGATGTACTTTGTACATGGGAAAAAGCCTGCACTGGTAAAGTGCCAATTGCTGAATGTCCTATTTTACAAAATCTTTATACTTCATAAAAAGTTTTCAATCATAGCCTAAAAAACAGGATGATTATGTTAGTTAAACATAATCATATTAAGGTAGTTTTTAACTACAAAATGTTACTTAACATCGCGTTTGCTTTTGTGAATTAAACCTTTAATTGTAGTGCTTTGTACTAAAATGGCAAAGACGACGATGGCGTAAGTCATGCTTAGAATTAAATCACGATAATGGTTGTCGGGTAAAGCTAATGCTAGGGCAACTGCTAATCCACCACGTAGACCACCCCAAATGAGAAGCGGAGTCATGCCTGGAGGGTAGCGCTTTTTGAGCTTAAATAACGTTATAGGTAAGCTAACGGTAATGGCGCGTACAGCTAAGACTAAGATAATGCTTAACACGCAAACTAAAACTCCGTATTTATGGTACGTCATTAATAAAACTTCAAAGCCAATTAATAAAAACAATAAAGCATTTAGCACTTGGTCGATGGTTTCCCAAAAATCACCGATAATTTTATAAGTCTGAGCGCTGACAGCTGAAGTGCGGCAAGCGTTACCAATAAAGATACCTGCTACCACCATGGCAAGTGGGCCTGAAATATTGAGTATTTGAGCAATGCTATAGCCGCCGGTAGTAACCGCGATGGTGATTAAAATTTGCAATTTGCTGTCTTTTGTTTGTTTAATTAAATGATAGGCACCCCAGCCTAATAGTACGCCATAGGCAATTCCACCGATGGCTTGCTGTATAAATAATAAGGCAACCTCATGAATCGTGGGTACTGCTGTCGAAAAGGCGATTTGATAGGCGGTGACAAAAATAACAATACCAACACCATCATTAAATAATGATTCACCTGCAATAATCGTTTCAATGGATTTGGGCGCCTTCATGCTAGTTACAATACTCAACACTGCAATTGGATCCGTTGGAGAAATAAGCGCACCAAAAAGTAGGCAATAGGAATAAGGTAATGGGAAATTTAACCAGCCCAATAAGTAATAGCTGCCGACGGAGACAAGAATGACAGAGGCAATGGTACTTAAGCTAGATAAAACAAAAATTTCCCATTTCTGTTTTTTAAAATGTGGCCAATCGATGGTTAAAGCACCGGCAAATAGTAAGAAGCTGAGCATGCCATTCATGAGTAAGTCATGAAAATGCAGCTTTGAGACGATATGCTCAAAGTGTTGTTCGTACTGGCTAATACCTAAGCGATTTAAGACGAGCAATAATAACGATAATGCCATAGAGCCGACCATAATGGCGCTAGTGGTTTGCATTTTGATGAACTTGGCATTGAGGTAGGCTAGGGCAATGGCAATCGTGAGGAAAATAGTTAGGATAGTGTAAATATTACTCATGGCACAAGCTCTGTCTCTGTATAGTGAGGTTAGGGTAATTACGAGTGAGTTTCCTGGTTTTCTCTGCAACATTATTTTTTGATAATGACTTCAACTACCTAGCTCCTTGTATTTGCTCAGTTGACTATAATAATGGGCAACTGGGTGTAGTGCAACTGCTTTTTATACTGAGTTTGACTTGCGCTTTGGTATATCTCTACTATACTGATATTCGAGTCTGGTATTAGCTCTTCCGACTGGAGTAGTTACCGAATTATATAGTAAAACCGGAGTGTATTTTATCAGGCTCGTTGAATTTAACGTAATTTCATGAAAGTCCCCAAGAAAGTAAAGAAGCCCGTTTAGTTAACGGGCTTTTTATTGTCTGCAAGTTCTATGGTATATTCTGCTGAGAAGCACTTGCAAAGCAAGAATGATTTTAAAGAGATGAGCAAAAGTTATGAATAAGCCCCAAGCAAAATATTTAAAAGACTATAAAGCACCAGATTATAGGATTGAGAGCACAGATTTAACCTTTATGTTGGTGCCTGATGCGACTATGGTGACTAATATAATGCATATTGTGGCAAAGCCAGAAACCGTTTCAGAGGCTCCGTTGATTTTATATGGTACCGATTTGAACTTGGTCAGTCTTAAGCTTGATGGGGTTGAGTTGAGCACGGCAGATTATGTGATAGACGGTGAAGAATTGAAAATCACTAAGTTGCCGAGCGATTTTATGTTGCAAGTGGTGACAAAAGTTAATGCAGCAGCGAATACGAGTTTGAATGGTCTTTATGTCTCGAGTGGTAATTTTTGTACGCAGTGTGAGCCACATGGCTTTCGAGCGATTACGTATTTTATCGACAGACCTGATAACTTATCAACCTTTACTACTACCATTATCGGGGATAAAACCGATTATCCTGTATTACTGTCAAATGGTAATTTAATTGATTCTGGCGAAAGTGATAATGGTCAGCACTGGGCAAAGTGGCAAGATCCATTTTTAAAACCGAGTTATTTATTTGCTTTGGTTGCTGGGAAGTTGGATTTATTAGAAGATGAATTTATCACTATGTCAGATCGTAAAGTCACCTTACATTTGTATGTTGATCCAGGTGAAGTTGATAAAGCTAAGCATGCTATGGAATCATTAAAACATGCCATGCGTTGGGATGAAGAGAAATATGGTCGAGAATATGATTTAGATATTTTTATGATTGTTGCAGTACGTGATTTTAATATGGGAGCTATGGAGAATAAAGGTTTAAATGTTTTCAATAGTGCTTATATCTTAGCCAATGGCGAGACAGCAACTGATCTTGATTTTGAGTTAATTTTGCGTGTAGTAGGGCATGAGTATTTTCATAATTGGAGCGGTAACCGTGTAACTTGTCGAGATTGGTTTCAATTAAGTTTGAAAGAAGGCTTAACGGTTTTTAGAGACCAAACTTTTACTGAAGATTTTACGTCACCAGCAATCAAGCGTATAGATGATGTTAATTTATTAAGAACGCATCAATTTGCTGAAGATAGTGGGCCTATGGCACATCCAGTATTGCCGAAATCATATATTGAGATGAATAATTTCTACACCGTGACGATTTATGAAAAAGGCGCCGAGCTGATTCGCATGATGCACACTCTATTGGGTGATGAACTTTATCGTAAAGCAACTGATTTATATTTTGCGCGTAACGATGGCGAAGCCGTTACGATTGAAGATTTTGTTAAGGCGATGGAAGATGCCTCGGGCAAAGATTTAAGACATTTCCGCCGTTGGTACGACCAAGCAGGTACACCGCAAGTAACCGTTGTTAGTGAATATGATGCGGGTAAGAAAACATTTTCACTCAATATACAACAGTACACTCCTGAAACACCGGATAAACTTGAAAAATTGCCTTTGCATATCCCGATAGCGGTTGGTTTATTAAATAATAATGGTGCCGAGATATTACCCACTACGGTTTTAGAGATAACAGAAGCGGAACAAACCTTTACCTTCGATAATATAAAAGAAAAACCCGTGCTTTCGTTATTGCGTGGTTTTACAGCCCCAATCAAATTAAGCTATGCTTATCAAGATAGTGACTTAGCCTTATTATTAGCACATGATACTGATACGTTTGCTCGTTACGAAGCTGCACAGCAATTAGCACATCGCCAGCTTGATAAGCTTGTTCAAGCCTATCAAGAAAATAAAACACTAGAAGTGGATAAAAGCTATTTATTGGCTTTGCTACAGGTTGCTCAGACAAAATTTAGTGATAAAGCCTTCCAGGGTTTACTGTTAAGTTTGCCGGGCGAGAAATTATTATTGGAAAGGGCGCAGCAACCAGACTTAGATGCCATGCATGCTGCCTACCAATTTTTGCGCCGAAGTATTGCTGAATACTTGCAAGATGATTTGCTAACCCTTTATAAGAAAAATAAGATCTCCGGGGCTTATGAAAATAACCAGGAAGCAAATGCTAAGCGCCGTTTAAAAAATACAGCCTTGGGTTATTTAAGTTTACTTGATGATGGTAAGCTTGCGATTGAGCAATATCAAACTGCCAATAATATGACAGATAGCATGGCGGCACTGCATGCTATCAATCATCATAATACATCAGCTAGGGATGAAGCTATGGCCAATTTTAAAGAAAGATGGGCGGCTGAACCATTGGTGATGGATAAATGGTTTGCCTTACAAGCCTCTGCAAATTCAGACAAAGTGTTGAAGAGAATTGCTATATTACAAGAAGATCCATTATTTAATATTAAAAACCCAAACAGTGCTCGATCGTTAATTGGCAGTTTTGCTGGGAATAATCTAGCACAATTTCATGCCGCTAATGGTAATGGATATCGGTTTTTAGCGGAACAAATTTTAAGGCTTGATAAAATAAACCCACAGATTGCTGCGCGCATGTTAATGCCATTTGCACCTTGGCGTAAATTGGATGACAACCGACAAAAATTAATAGCTGAACAGTTAGAGCGAATAGCCGAAACAGAAGGTTTGTCTGCAGACAGTTTTGAGGTGGTGAGTAAATTACGAGCTTAGATGTTAAGAGCGTATTATAAGGAAATAAAATGAATTTACACATTACTAGTCACGAAGAAATCATCACCGGTTTATTAACAATCTTTCTTTGTGTCACACATTATCTTTCCCCTGAGATAAAACGAATAAAAGGGCGGAGTTCTACAAAAATTATTTCATTTGCAGGCGGAGTAGCGGTCGGTTATGTGTTTTTGCACATGTTGCCAGAATTGGTAGAAAGTCGAGATAAAATCCATGAGCTGCTCGACAAAGTCACCTTTATGTCGCAGTTTAAAGATTTGATCGTCTTTGTCATTGCCTTAATAGGTTTTGAATTGTATTACTCACTAGAACGTTTTACTGTAAAGCACGATGCAAATAATAGCACTCTGCAAAGACGCTCTTATGCTTTTAATATTGCATTTTACTTTATCTATAATGTGTTGATTACTTATACCTTGATTTTGTTTTTAGAAACAGGTTTTTTCTATGTGATATTATATTCTCTGGCTATGGGGTTACATTTTATTCTGTCTGATCGACATTTTAATCGTTATTATCCAAAGCTATTTGGCAAACGGTCACATTTATTGTTGATATTTGCATTAGTCTTGGGGTATGTCTTATCTATTGTAGCGCCGATTAATATTTATGTTTCAGCCATGTTAACGGCATTTCTGTCGGGTGCTATTTTGTATAATGCTTTTTCAGAAGAGATCGCTTTAAACCGACAAACAAGTATGTCGGCTTTCTTCTTAGGGAGTTTAGTTATGGCGTTATTGCTCGGTATTATTTTAGTACATTAAGAGCGCTGCTTAAATTTTTCAATTAAGCTTTCCGTCGAGCTGTCGAAATCCTTTAGACCCTTACCTGAGGTGATAGCGGCACTAATCTTAGTTGCGGCTTGTTTTCCCAGTTCAACACCATATTGATCAAATGAATTGATTTGCCAAATGATACCTTCAACAAAAGTCTTGTGTTCATATAATGCAATTAAGCTACCTAAGCTATTTGGGTTTAGCTCTTGCATAACAATAGTATTGCTAGGTTTATTGCCACTAATTATTTTGTGTGGTGCTAATTTTTTAGCATTTGACTCATTGATGCCTTCAGTTAGCAGCTCATTATAGGCCTGTGTTTTAGTGCGCCCCATTAGTAGCGCTTGACTTTGTGCTAGGCAATTAGCGAAGAGAAGTTCATGTTGTTCTTGCAAAGGGTGGTGGTTATGTAGAGCGATAATAAAATCAATCGGAATAATTTGTTGACCTTGATGCAACAATTGGTGAAATGCATGCTGACCATTCGAGCCCACGTTACCCCAAATTACCGGTGAAGTTGGGTAATCGATAGCATTTCCATCTTTGTTTATAGACTTACCATTGCTTTCCATGATCAATTGTTGCAAATATGGTGGTAGTAACTTCAAGTGCTCGTCATAAGGAATAATGGTTTCACTTGTTGTCTGATAAAAATTGTTATACCAAATAGTGAGCAATGCCATTATGACGGGCATATTAGCTTTGAGTGGTTGAAAGCGAAAGTGTGTATCCATTGACCGGGCGCCAGATAACAAAGCATGGAAATTATCCATACCAATCGCTAATGCAATGGGCAAGCCAATGGCTGACCAAAGTGAATAGCGACCACCAACCCAATCCCAGAAAGCAAAGACGTTTTCTTTGGCGATGCCAAATTCGATGGCACGTTCAGGCTTAGCTGATACGGCAACAAAATGATGGCGAACAGATTTAGTATCATGTAAGTGATTTAGTAACCAGTTACGAGCCGTTTTTGCATTCGTTAAGGTCTCAATCGTGGTAAAGGATTTTGAGGCGATAATAAACAAGGTGCTTTCTGGATTTAATTTTTCTAGAGTATTGGAAATATCAGTGCCATCTATATTCGCGATAAAATGTACCTGTAGATGTTGTTGCTGATAAGCTTGTAGTGCATCGACTACCATTCTTGGTCCCAAATCAGAGCCACCAATACCAATGTTCACTACATCGGTTATTCGCTTATCGGTATAGCCATGCCATTGTCCATCGAGCACCGCGTTAACAAATATTTGCATCTTGTGTAACGTATCATTGACCT
>JAWUYR010000028.1:0-57470 GCA_034110705.1 Gammaproteobacteria bacterium
AGATAGTTTTGGTGAAGATAGGGTAGTGTTTGCCAGCAATTGGCCTGTCTGTAACCTGAAGGGTAGTTTTGCCCGCTGGATGGAGGCTATGGAGCTGATTCTGGCAAACCAAAGTACCGAGCTTAAAGATAAGCTCTTCTATCTGAATGCTCAGCATCATTACATTAAATAATAACTATTGATGTAATGATGCTGTGCTGACAATAAACAATGACAGGTCTTGATTATCTTCCCAAATCAAGCAAACAATGCCCGGGGTTTCCCTTCAAAGACCCAGTTTTTTTATGCCTTATGACTATCTTGCGAATGGCCGACTTTTAGTACAACTTGATAATAGGCCACCTTACCTTCTTCGATATGACCGCGTGTTTCCATCACCTCAAACCAACGAATCTTGCCATGCTTGCTATCAAGATGACTAATGGCATTACTAATCGCATCTTCGATAGAACTCACTGAGGTTCCAGCGACTTCAAAAATTTCATAACTACGCATATTATTACTCCTGTAAATCAAACCATTTATCTAAAACATCATAAACATCTTCACTGCCGGTACGCTTTAAGGCAGAAAATAATTGTACGCTAACTAAATCGGCATAAGGTTTCAGTTCCGCCAGTACAGCAAATAGCGTATTCTTTCCTGGCCCCCTTTTCAATTTGTCAGATTTATTGAGTAGCACATGTGTTGGTAAGCCACTTCGATAGGCCCACTCAACCATCATCATGTCGAATGCTTTTAACGGATGGCGAATATCCATAATCAATATCACACCTTTTAAACATTCACGCTGCTGCAAATAACTATCTAAGGTATCCTGCCATTCCTTCTTCACTTTTTCCGAAACTTTAGCATAACCGTAACCGGGCAAATCCACCAAGCGACGCTGCTCGTCTAAATTGAATACATTAATTTGCTGAGTACGTCCCGGTGTTTTACTAGTGCGCGCCAAGCTCTTTTGCTGACACAACACATTCAACACACTAGACTTGCCGGCATTAGACCGTCCAGCAAAGGCTACTTCAAACCCATGGTCTGCCGGTAATTGCGACAGTTGAGCTGCGCCTAATAAAAATTCTGCTTCTTTGTAAAATGCTTTGTTATCCATGCCACAGATTATACCTGTTTCTTTGTGTAACGGATATATTGATCTACTTAATTTAAATATGAGCGTCAGCCGCCATCAGGTTTCTCACTCGTTTACTATTGCCTGATTATCAGTATAATAACTCACCGATTGGAGCAATAGAGTGGTTTATCAATGACAAATTCTAACCGTAATTTATTAATCTTAGGCTTATGCCTTGCCGCCTTTATGGTTAACTTTAGCTTAGCCACTACCCATTTATTTACTCCTCATATCCAACGACAATTTCATGCCGCCACTTCACAAATGAACTGGCTCATGACCAGCTATGTGTTTAGCTTTATTCCAGCGCTGCTGGTTGCCGGCAGCTTGGCCGACCGATATGGAACACGATTATTTATTTTACTCGGCATTATAATTTTTGCGATTGGCTGTATCGGCAATAGCCTTAGCCCAAATATTCTTTTCATGATTATTATGCATGGCATACAGGGCATTGGGGCAGGATTACTCTGGGCGGCACTTTTTGCTAGCCTGATGAATGTATTTACCGAACAAAAACAAAAACTAGCTATTGCTTGTTTGGTCTGCGTCACTTGGCTGGCCATTGTTTTGGGCTTTGTGGTCACGTTAAGTTTACACAAAACACAAAGCTGGCGCTGGTTAGCCGCACTTGATATTCTGGTAGCGATAGCCGCTTTTATTATCTGCTGGCTTCACTTACCAAAATCTACAGTTAAAAATAAAGCAGTGCTTGATTACCTAGGCATTGCTTTATTAATACTCGCTTCCGTTAGCTTAGTCTATTCCGTACATATTATTACTATCATGGGTTTTGCTAACCTAACTACAGAAATTTGTTTATTTGTTTTTGTTATTATCTTAATGCTTTTTGTTTGGCGTGAATTTAGTTGTCAGCAGCCCATTTTGAATCTGCCTCTGTTAATAAACAGTCTATTTTTCGCCAGTTTATTTGTGCGGGCGATCACCATTTTTTCGTACATTGCTTTAATATTTATGCTTAATTTATTTTATCAACATATTCACCACCTCAGTGAGACTCAAGTCATTTTATTTTTCTTGCCTCTATTTATTTCAGTCACGTTATTTGCTTTTTTAACCGGACTATTATGCCGAGTTTTTTCTCCTATCACCATCATGCTCATCGGCATACTTATTATTATTCTTGGGTTTTGGTTAATCTCGAATCAAGAAAACTTTCCATTGCTCTACAGTAAGAACACTTGGCAAACACTGCTGGTAGGTGCTGGATTTGGGCTGGTTTTTAGTAGTAATGTTTTGATTGGTCTGCAAGCTTTGCCACAGAAAAACGCTGGTATGGCGGCTTCAATTTTTTACTTTTCTGGTAGTTTGCTCTGCTTATTGAGCACACCTATTTGCCATGACATTGCTAAAAGTGGTGCTATCAAATTAGTCTATGAAAACTTTCTCCGTCTTGGTGTTCCCGTTAGTCATTGGCAGCAAACTCAATTAGCCATCGCTAACTTTCACTTACGCTTAGAAAGTTATGTTAGCCAACATTACTCGTATCATGTAGTAAACCATTTTATCCCCCCACTAAACCATTTATATGCACATTCATTTGATAATGCCAGCACCTTAATTATTGTGTTATTGTTGATTGCCTTTACGTTTATGGCATTGGTTGCGGCAGGAAGGAAGTAGTTTTAAACCACCTTCACGCTAACAATGCCATCAAAATTCATGCTATCATACCCCTTTATTTCACTCGTATTATTTACTATTGAGGACATCATGAAAAAAGCAATTATCTTGATCATCAGTTTTGTTTTTATCATTGGCCTAGCCAATGCAGAATCTTTTGTCGCCGGCAAAGATTACACCGTTATTAATAAAAGTGCGCCTCAACAAAAACAGGTAAGCGTTACTGAGTTTTTCAATTATGGTTGCCCATGGTGTGACTTTATTGAAAAGTCAGTTGAAGGTTGGCAGAAAACAGTGCCCAGCTATGTTGACTTTAATCGTGTACCATTGACCTTTGAACAAGGTTGGACAGCTTACGCTAGAGCGTATTATTTAGCCGTCGCTTTGGGTATTGAAAAAGATATCACACCAAAACTTTTCTTGGCCATTCATGGCCCCAAAGATACGCGTGATAATGACTTAAGTTCACCACAGGCAATCACGGCCTTCTTTGTTAAACACGGCGCCAAGAAATCACAAGTTGAAAAAGCCTTTAATAGTGGCTCACCAAGCTTAGAGGCACAGGTGCAATATGGTTCGGTCTTAATGAAGCAATATAAAGTTTGGGCTATTCCTACTTTTGTTGTCGCAGAAAAATATAGTGTTAACTTAAGTCAAGCAAAAAAATCAGATCGTATGATTCAGATCTTAAATTACTTAATCAAAAAATCACATAAATAATATTGTTATGACAACAAACATAGATGGGAGATGGTAGCGTGGATGACGTCTCCCACATTTTAAATGAACTCAATGACAAACAACGCGAAGCCGTTTCAGCTCCGGTTGGCCATCGATTAGTACTCGCCGGCGCAGGCAGTGGTAAAACGCGAGTTTTAACACATCGCATCGCTTGGTTAATTGAAGTTGAACACTCATCACCTTTTTCTATTTTAGCGGTAACCTTTACCAATAAAGCAGCAGCAGAAATGCGTGGCCGAATCGAAACCTTGCGCGGCATTCCTGCTGGCGGCATGTGGGTTGGTACGTTTCACAGCATTGCGCATCGTTTATTACGCACCCATTACCAAGAAGCGGGCTTACCACAAACTTTCCAGATCATTGACAGCAACGATCAATACCGCATGGTACGTCGCGTACTAAAAGAGCTTGGCTTAGATGAGAACCAATGGCCAGCGAAGCAATCGCAATGGTTTATTAATAATAAAAAAGATGAAGGCTTACGCCCGAATCATATTCAAACCCATGATGATGTCTTCACCAAAACCATGGTCAAAGTTTACGAAGCCTACGAGCATGCTTGCGCGCGCGCAGGGCTGGTTGATTTTGCAGAGTTATTATTACGCTCTCACGAATTGTGGTTAAACAACCCAGAATTATTACAACACTACCAAAGTCGCTTTCAGCATGTTTTGGTTGATGAGTTCCAAGATACCAACACTTTACAATACGCATGGCTACGAATGTTAGCCGGTGATAAAGCCCATATCATGTTTGTCGGTGATGATGACCAATCTATCTATGGTTGGCGCGGTGCAAAAATTGAAAATATTTTACGCTTTAGTAGTGATTATCCAGACGGTGCGACAACACGCTTAGAGCAGAACTATCGCTCTACTAGCAATATTTTGAATGCAGCAAATGCCTTAATCAGTCACAATGGTGAACGCTTAGGCAAAGATCTATGGACCAACAAAAAAAATGGCGACTTAATTTCGCTGTATGCCGCATTCAATGAAATCGATGAGGCTCGTTTTATTGTTGGTCGTATCCAAGACTGGTTTAATAATGGTAATCGTTATAGTGAAGCTGCTATCTTATATCGCTCCAATGCACAATCGCGCGTATTGGAAGAAGCACTACTGCAAAAAAGCATTCCGTATCGTGTTTATGGCGGGCAACGATTTTTTGACAGAGCAGAAATTAAAGATGCTTTAGCTTACCTGCGCTTATTATCTAATCGTTCTGATGATGCCGCTTTCGAGCGCATCGTGAACACCCCCACTCGTGGTATCGGTGATAAAACCATACAAACCATGCGTGAGACAGCACGCGCGCAAGACATTTCCTTATGGCAAGCAGCTATGCATGTAACAAACCAAGCTTTGTTACCCGCACGAGCAACAAATGCCGTTAAAAACTTTTTGCTATTAATTGATGATATGTCGACGGATACTAAATCAATAGAATTGTATGAACAAACAGAACACGTTATCCAAACCAGTGGCTTATATGCCCATCATAAAAAAGACAGTGGCGAAAAAGCGCAAATGCGCATTGAAAATTTAGCCGAGCTAGTAACAGCAACGCGACAATTTGATCCAAACTTACACGAAGAAATCGAGAATCTTACACCATTACAAGCTTTTTTATCACATGCAGCACTTGAGGCAGGTGAATCACAAGCAGGGCCAGCACAAGATTGCGTACAAATGATGACGCTACATTCTGCAAAAGGCTTAGAATTCCCACTAGTCTTTATTACTGGCGTAGAAGAAGGTTTATTCCCGCATGAGCGCTCACTTGATGAACCAGGTCGCTTAGAAGAAGAACGACGCTTGTGCTATGTAGGTATTACTCGCGCCATGCAGAAATTATACTTAACGTATACGGAAACACGACGATTATATGGTCGCGAGGTATACCATAAGCCATCGCGCTTTCTCAGTGAGCTACCAAAAGATGTCTTAGAAGAAGTCCGCTTGCAAGCAAAAGTATCTAACCCCGTTTATGTACGACAAAATCGTAACGCCAGTAGCTTTGCTGACAATGCTCAACCCTACAAACTCGGCTCTGTCGTCAGTCATGCTAAATTTGGCTCAGGAGTTGTGTTAAATTATGAAGGTCAAGGTGGTCATTCACGTATTCAAGTGAACTTTAATGATACGGGGACAAAATGGTTGATGTTGTCACACGCAAAGTTACATAAGGGATAATAAAGAGTACGCTAAAAAAATGCTACTTAAGCCCCTTCCCCCGGTAAGGAGAAAGGCTGGGATGAAGTATTAACTCCCTACGAAGTAAGCATTCTTAGCCTGTTTGGCGTACCTTGAAATCATTCAACAGCACTAACGCTAAAGCAGCAAACCAAGGCATAAAGACTGTGCCAATAATCAAGTTTACAATATCCAACAAATAAGCGTTCATTAATGGGTGTACAAAGTGCGTCAGCAAATTAGGAAGACCTACCACAATCACAGCGACAAGCGCATACCCAATGCCATAGCAGATCATGGCAAATGATAAGACCCAAAAAGTACGCCACCAATTACCCCACGTTAAGCGGACGCTCTCGCCGAAACCCTCTAGCGGGCCTTTACGATCGATAATAACAATGGGTAAATAAACAAATAATGCCACGAAAAAGAATATCCCCGGGATAAGGAAAACCATACAACCAACACCGACGACCAAATAAGCTAATACAATAGAACCTAACACCGGCCAAAAAAGTTTTAAGCTGGCACGCAAAGCTTCATTACGAGAAAGAGCTAGCTGCCCATGTAGATTTTTAACCACAATACTAACCATGGCGCTATAGGCACTGATGCCAGTAATAACAGCCACAACAAACATGACCACAGAAATAATACTAATCAAAATAGCAACTCCGGTCGACATAGCAGGAATATGCCAGACTAAACCGCCAAGTAAAGCCATAAGACTGACCACAAAGGCAAGTAATAAGACTTTTTTATAAGTGCAACAACACAGCTTGAGACTATGGCTAATAATATCGCTAATCGATAGAGGTTGCTTTGATGCTTGGGACATGGCGTAATCTCCTATTAAAACGCTATGGTAAATAGTATACCTGAAAATCTGCTACACTCTACCCCCTGTTTTAGCTATTAAAATTCGACTATGCCAACGGTTACAAATCGCGAAATCCCCTATAACTACAATTCATGCACCGATCAAGACATCGTTATTCGCTTGCTCGATAACAAAGCTTGGGACATCATTAGTGAATTACGCCTACAGCGTAAAATCGGCTATTCAGCACGCATGCTCTTTGAAGTACTTGGTGATCTCTGGGTCGTATATCGCAACCCCTATATTCAAGATGACTTAATCAGCAACCGACGCCGACGCCATGCACTGCAACAAGCCTTATTGCATCGTTTAGATATGATAGCCAGTCGCGCTGATACCAATACAAAGGTATTAACATTATTAACGATAGCGCGTTCTGCGGTTGAAAAATTTAATCTGCACCTCATCGAACAAAACAAAATGCGCCGCAAAGCCTATAAAACGCTAGGCAAAGTATTGCGCAAAGATAATATCTGCTTTGATGGTTTATCACGCGTTGCCCATGCGACCGATGCTACTGACTGGCGAGTCGAGTATCCTTTTGTCGTATTAAAGCCCGACAGTGAAACACAAATCGCACCTCTAGTTAAAGCCTGTATTACACTGGGCTTGACCATTATTCCCCGCGGTGGCGGCACAGGTTATACCGGTGGCGCTATTCCACTAACCCCACATAGCGCCGTTATTAACTTAGAAAAACTAGAACAGCTCAGTGCAATAGAGCCTATGACCTTACCCGGTACCGATATTGTAATGGCCACGGTTAACGCTGAATGTGGCGTAGTGACCCGCCGCCTAGGCGACTTGGCAAAAACTCAAGATTTAGTTTTCGCCGTCGACCCCACGTCTCAAGATGCCAGCACGATTGGTGGTAATGTGGCGATGAATGCCGGCGGGGGAAAAGCCGTACTATGGGGCACCACTCTAGATAACTTAGTCTCTTGGCGCATGGTCACCCCACGTGGTACTTGGCAAGAAATCGTGCGACAAAATCATAATGTCAGCAAAATACATTTACAAGACAACACCACCTTCAGTATTACCGAATATGCAGCTGATGGTAAAACACCACTAGCTGACCCTACACTATTAACGATTCCAGGTGCGAGCCTACGCAAAGAAGGCTTAGGTAAGGACGTTACCGACAAATTCTTGTCCGGTTTACCTGGCGTACAAAAAGAAGGTTGTGATGGCTTAATCACCTCTGCGCGATTTATCTTACACAAACCACCACAACATATTCGCACTGTCTGCATGGAATTCTTTGGTGATAATTTACAAAAAGCCGTGCCAGCAATTGTCGAGATCAAAAACTACCTGGATGCCCTACCTGAAGTTTTGCTCTCAGGTCTAGAGCATCTCGACGAACGTTATATCAAAGCCGTTAAATACACCACCAAAGTGACTCGAGCCGAACGGCCAAAAATGATTTTATTGGCCGACATAGTAAGTGACAATGAAAATGCCTTAAATGCAGCAGCGGCAGAAATGGTACGTTTGACTAATTTGCGTAATGGCGAAGGCTTTACTGCCAGTAGCTCCGCCGCACGTGCAATATTTTGGTTAGATCGTACTCGTACCGCCGCGATTGCCACTCATACTAACGCATTTAAAATTAATGAAGATGTTGTTATTCCGCTGCCTCGTTTGGGCGAATATAATAACAGTATTGAACGTATCAATATCGAATATTCATTAGGCAACAAATTGGCCATGTTGGCGACACAACTAACTTTTTTACAGGCGCTGGCCGACAAACATAGCGAACAACCGCTTCTGTTAGAAAAAATTAATGCCGCATATTCCATTGTTATTCAAACTCAAAAACAATGGCAAATTATCGCTAATGATTTAGACACTTATTTTATCGAACTGCAGTCTCGCACATTACGCATCTCCTACAAAACCACCATCAGCAAACCATTACTCACTATTTTTGCAGGGGAAGAGCATAGTGGTATACGCGACAGCCTAAACTAAAATCACAAGACCATTTTACAAAGCCGTTTATTTGTTGCCTTACACATGCATGCTGGTGACGGTAATGTGCACACCAATATTCCAGTTAATTCTAATGATGCAAATATGCTCGCCGAAGCCGAAAAAATTGTAGCCCGCGTGATGCACTTAGCGAAATCACTCGATGGTGTCATCTCCGGTGAGCATGGCATTGGTATTACCAAAATTCCTTTTTTAGAACCAGAAACACTTGCCGCGTTTAAACAATATAAACAGCAAGTCGACCCACATGGACACTTTAACAAAGACAAGTTAACCAGCAACATAGGGATGGAAAGAGCTTATACCCCATCACTGCGTCTACTACAGCAAGAAGCGTTATTATTAGAAGCTAGTGAGCTTGGCGCATTGAATGAAGCGACAAAAAATTGTTTACGCTGTGGTAAGTGCAAACCCGTTTGTATGACACACATTCCTCGGGCCAATATGTATTACTCACCGCGCGACAAAATTCTAGGTACCGGCGCCTTAATTGAAGCTTTTTTATATGAAGAACAAACCAGACGTGGTATTTCATTACACCACTTTTAACAATTTAATGACATCGCCGACCATTGCACTACGTGTCATAAATGCCTAAACCCTTGTCCTGTAAACATCGACTTTGGCGATGTCTCAATTAAAATGCGAAACATTTTACGTCAACGTGGACAAAAGAAATTTAGTATCGGTACCAAGCTTGCCCTCTTCTTTTTAAACACCACTAACCCACTCTCGATTAAAATTCTACGCAACACGTTAATTAAGCTCGGCTTTCATGGCCAACGCTTTTTAAATAAAGCCTATGTAATCACAAGCAAAACTAAAAAAGAAAGTTTGCCCGCCAGCAGTACCGGTAAAACACCGATTAAAGAACAAGTGATTTATTTTATTAAACGGCCCATGCCAAAAAAAGTCCCCTCAAAAACTGCCAGAGCTTTGCTCGGTGTTGAAGATAATAAAACTATTTCGATTATTCGCGACCCGAAAAAAGTTGACCATAACACTGAGTCTGTATTCTACTTTCCTGGTTGTGGCTCAGAGCGTTTATTCAGCCAAGTTGGATTAGCGACATTCGCCATGCTGTATTATGCTGGCGTAAAAACCGTATTACCGCCAGGCTATTTGTGTTGTGGTTATCCACAAACAGCGGCAGGTGACGCTAAAACCGGTGAGCAAATGAGCATTAATAACCGAGTCCTATTTCACCGCATGGCCAATAGTCTTAATTATTTAGACATTAAAACCATTGTCGTTTCCTGCGGCACATGCCTAGATCAATTAGAAAAATATAAATTAGATGAAATCTTCCCCGGCGCAAGGTTGATGGATATCCATGAGTTTCTAATGGAAAAAGAAGTTCATATTCATAGTGACGAAAAATATTTATACCATGACCCATGCCACAGCCCAATGAAGGTGCATGCTCCCAAGGAAGTAGCGAGCCGTTTACTCGGACAAGATATCACAGAGTCAAAATTCTGCTGCGGCGACGCTGGAACTCTCTCCACCTCGCGCCCCGATATAGCTAATCAGTTAAAGTTCCGAAAAGAAGACGAAATCAAGAAGAATATTGAGGCTCTAACCGGAAGAATATTGAGGCTCTAACCGAAGGTGATAAAAACAAACAAGTCACCATGCTAACGTCGTGCCCCGCATGCTTGAAAGGCTTAGCCAGTTATGAAAAATCAACCGGGATTAAATCTGATTATATTGTTGTACAATTAGCCAAAAAGTTACTAGGTCAACAATGGCAAGAAGAATTTGTTCAACAGGTCAATCATGGCGGCATTGAGAAAATCCTACTGTAAGCCTAAATCCTTCGATTCAAAGAATACTTAATGATTATTATCTAAAAACTGGTCTCATTTAGAAATTCATGATAACGTATGTCTATAAAGAAATGAAGGAAAGGGATTTTTTATTAACATAAATGACAGCTTTTAAGGACTGTACTCTTATACAATTAATAAGTTTTATCTGAATGACCATTCTTTAGGCCACTTATGTTATATATTAATATCCATTTTAGTCTTTTAATCTATGGTGAAAGTATGAAACAAGAGCACATTAAAAATATTCAAAAAAAGATCGTTTTATTACAATGGTTAAAAAAGCACAAGTATTTACATATGATGCAACGTGTTTTTAAAGGCATTCAAACCAACATAGCCACAACTAAATTTAGCTTCAGCTCCGAGCATAAAAACAATCAATACCAAAGCTTAATTCATCTCTCGTCTTACAACTATGCTGGTTTAAGTGGCCATCCTAAAATTATTGCTAGCGCCAAAGATGCTTTAGACAACTACGGAACAAGTACTAGCGGTGTGCGTTTACTTAATGGCACTTACGATTTACATTTAATGTTAGAACAAAAACTTGCTAACTTTCTTGACACTGAAGCCGTCGTTACTTATAGCAGTGGTTATGTTGCAAACATCTCAGTTTTATCTACGCTTTGCGATGAGGGTGATGTTGTTTTTTCTGATCAGTTCAATCACCAATCCATTATTGATGGCTTGCGTTTATCCAGGGCAAAAGTTATTACTTTTCCGCATCTTGATTATGAAAAATTAGAAGCTCTGCTTGCTGAATATTCCTCAAAACACCAAACCTTTATCGTCAGTGATGGTGTTTTTAGCATGGACGGTGATATTGCTGACTTGCCAAAAATTGTTGCTCTAAGCAAAAAATATGATTCCATTACCATTATTGATGATGCACACGGCACCGCAGCTCTCGGTCCACAAGGACAAGGTAGCAAGCATCATTTTTCCATCAAGGAAGGTATTGATGTTATCACCGGAAGCCTAAGCAAAGGATTGCCTGGTATTGGAGGCTTTGCAGCCTGTAGTGAAACAATTGCCGATTCACTCCGCTTTGGCTCTGGTGGGTATATTTTTTCCGCCTCTCTTACACCTGCCACCGTTGCGGGACTAATTATGGCAATTGATATTTTAGAAAATGAACCAGAACGTCAGATAAAATTACAAGAAAACACTAAAATGCTCAAACAAGGCTTACAATCAATCGGGTTGAATACAATGCAGAGCACAACCGCTGTTATTCCAATTTTAATGCCCTCAAGAGAAAAAGCATGGCAACTTTCTGAGTGGCTTCATGAGCATGGAGTTTTTATAAACGCAATTTCTTTTCCGGCTGTCCCACTTGATTCTCCGAGACTAAGATTAAATGCAAGTACTGCTTTTGAAAAAGAAGATATTGCACAAGCATTGAATTTAATCGAAGAAGCAGCAAAGCATTTTCAATTAATTTAATGGCAAGATGATCGTAAAGATAGAACCTTCATTTTCTGCTGGTGAGGCTTGTATCGTACCGCCATGTCGTTGAATAATATTATAAGACAATGAAAGCCCAAGCCCCACACCATTTTCTTTGGTGCTCACAAAAGGAAGAAATAGTTTTTTCGCAATATCAGGTTGAATCCCTTCTCCTGAGTCCTCAACTTCCATAATGACTTTGTCTTTTCCGACGATTGCTGTACGAATAATTAAAGAGTGCCTACTATGTTCAATTACAACCATTGATTCAAGTGCATTTTTTATCAAGTTAACCAACACTAACTCAAGCTGAGTGTGATTGCCCATAACCTTTGGTGAACGTGGGTCTAGTTTAAGTTGTAATTTTATACGTGCTTCATTCAAACCATCTTCCATTAAACGTATCACGTTTTGAATCAGCTGATTCAAGTCAGTAGGCTCTTCTTTTATCTCCTCTTCGCAAAGAAAGTCTTTCAAGGTATGAATAATATCACCTGCACGCTGAGCCTGTTCAGAGCTTTTGCTTAAGGCTTCATAAATCTCGCTCGATAAATTTTCACCATACATTTTTTTTAGCCTACGCTGACATGCCTGGGTATAAATTTTTACCGCACTTAAAGGTTGATTTAATTCATGAGCCACAGCCATAATCGCTTCTTTTATCGAATTCTTACGAGATAAATAGGCAAGGCTTTCTTTTTCCTGCTCAATAAATTTAGTATATATGCGTTCTTGTTTAACGTTGCGATTACGCCGGTTTGATAAAATCAATCCTAAAATCATGCCTAAGATATACCATGGTAATGCCGCTTGTACATCCGCAGGAATAAAAACCTTACCCGATTGCAAGAAAAATAAAATGGCGGCAGCTCCAATACCAAAAACTTGTAATAAAATAATCAACAAAGTATCTGATATCATGGCAAAAACGGTTATTAACATAATCATTTCGCCAAGCTCATAACCGCTATCATGCGGATTAACAAGTAAATTATAAGAAAAATTAAAAGGGAAAATTAAAATAAGAAACAAATACCAAACAATAACTAAAGAATGAAGTTTAAGCTTATTTTTGGAAAACAGTAATACCACACATGCAAGTGTACAAGTGAGATCTAGCCACAATTGCTCGGTTCTAGGCATTACAATATAAAAAACGGGGAACGCAACAAGACCCAATAATGCCATTGGGGTTGCAAAATGAAGTGTCGTTCTCAAGTTAAATGCTAAATAACTTGTGAGTTTAAATAATAAAGTTTGAAGCCCTTTTTTAGTACGCATAGTCCTTTATTCTTGATTAAAATATAAACAATACTCTACCGCTATTAAAGAACATTTACTAGGCTAAAAGACCCCTAGGTGTTTCTACCATGGCTTACTTTTTCAAGATCTTCTCTAACAAAGCAACAATTTTCGTTCGTGGGTAGCTTTGTCGATAAGCCAAGGCGATTTCTCGCACCGGCTGTTCACCGGCGAAGGGTTTGCTCACCAAGTAATCGTCGGCATATTGATTAATATTTAAAGCAGATTCTGGCATAACTGAAATACCAAGGCCGGAAGCAACCATATGGCGAATAGTCTCTAATGAACCGCCTTCCAACATCTTCTCTTCATCACTGATGGCTTTAGCATTAATGCCGCAGCGTGGACAAGCCCGTAAGACATCATCACGAAAACAATGGCCTTCACCTAGTAACAATACAGCTTCATCATTTAGCATTTCTGGCTTAATACTGTCTTTCTGCGCCCAAGCATGCTCGGCCGGCATAATAACTTTCAAAGTCTCTTGATATAACGGCTGCACGGTTACACCATTAATTTCATAGGGCAAAGCAACGATGATGACATCTAGCTTACCTTGCAATAAATTCTTCGTTAAATTTTTGGTGTAATCTTCGCGAATAATAAGCGGCATATTTGGCGCTTGTTTACTTAAGGCAGGGATCAACGTGGGTAACACGTAAGGGCCAACGGTATAAATCGCACCGAGGCGCAGAATATCGTTAAACTCATCTTGCGATTGCTTAGCAAGCTCTTTAACTTCAGCCGCTTGGTCTAAAGTGCTTTGTGCTTGCTGAATAATTTTTTTACCGATGGGTGTAATCAGCACTTCTGTTTTTTGTCGCTCAAAGATTAAAATATCCAACTCTTCTTCTAATTTTTTTATCGCAACACTTAACGTCTGGTTGACTGACAAAACATCTCTCGGCAGCACGGCCAAAATTGCGCTCTTGAGCAACAGCGACAATATATTTAAGCTCGGTTAAGGTCATGAGACTTTCCTTATTATGCTGTCGAATTTTTCTTTGCGTAACGTAACTTGTGCATTAGTCGCAGCATTGATAGAGCCAAACGGCCCTACTTGTACTCGATACCAAACAGTTCCTGTTGAAGTGATTTTTTTCACTTGTACATTATAACCATTAAGTATGAGTTTGGCTTTCATGGTATCGGCATCGCTGAAGTTTTTCAGTGAAGCCACTTGTAAAATATAACGAATTTGTTCTTGCGGCTGCTGAACGGTACCTGTGTTGACGGTAGGTAAATTATCATTTTCTTTTGGTAACAAATTGTAAAATTCGAACTTTATTTTAGGTATTATGGGTTTTTTCTTTACTGGATTTTTCTTTTTTTCTACCTTAACAGAAACAACCTTCATACTTTGCTTTTTACTACTAAGCTGACTCAACCAGTACAACCCACTAACAAATACAACGATTAATAAAACCACGACTAACCACATAACAATAGGTTTTTTACCAGAGCTCTTTTTCTTTTTGCTCTTCTTTTTTTTATTCGCGCTGTAGGATTTATAATCTTTCGACATTACATTTCTTCCGGGGCACTCACCCCCAACAAACCTAGCCCATTGGCAATGACTTGTTGTACGGCACAAATAAGATTTAAACGCGCTTGACGCAATGCAGCATCCTCTACAATGAATTGCTGACTATTATAATAACTATGGAACTCATTAGCTAATTGACGCAAATAATGCACTAATTGATGCGGCTCGTAATTGATTGCTGCCGTTTCAAGTAAGTTTGGATAATGATTGATGGTTTTTAATAACTGACGCTCAGCTTCTTCAGTGAGTAAGCTTAAATGCTCTAACCCCTCTCCAACACTCCAACTAATGCCTTTATCAATTAATTGACGCAAAACACTCGCTACCCTAGCGTGTGCATATTGAATATAATAAACGGGATTTTCATTACTTTTAGAAATGGCTAATTCTAGATCAAAATCCATCGCTTGATCGCCTTTCCGCATCACATAAAAAAAGCGAGCCGCATCATTACCAACTTCTTGGCGTAATTGACGCAACGTAATGAACTCACCACTACGAGTCGACATCGCAACTCTTTCTGTGCCGCGGAATAAGCTAACAAATTGAATTAACGGGGCGCTTAAAGCATCAGCCCTGCCAGAGAACGCCTGCATCGCAGCTTTAACACGCGGCACATAACCATGATGATCAGCACCAAGTACATCGATCACCTCATCAAAACCGCGCTCTAGCTTAGTAAGATGATAGGCAATATCATTGGCAAAATAGGTACGAGCACCATTGGCACGCTGAATCACACGATCTTTGTCATCACCAAAATCTGTGCTCTTAAACCACAAAGCGCCTTCATGCTTATACAAATAGTCTTTTTCTTGTAATACCTCGATAGCATGATCAATAGCACCATTATCAACTAATTGTTGCTCTGAGAACCAATCTTGATAGTTCCCACCGAACTCGCTCAAATCTTGTTGGATATCACTTAAAATCGTCTCTAAAGCTAAGCTAAATATCGGCTGGTACTCATCGCCTAACAATTGTTTGGCATTAGCGATTAAGCCATCAATATGTTTTTCTTTATCTCCACTGCCGTCAGCTTGCGCATCTTGCACTACGTTTTGAAAAACCGCATTCACTTCACGATTCAATTGCTCGGCTTTTTGTTGATGCACTACCTTAGCAATATCAATAACGTATTCACCTTGATAACCATTACGCGGAAAATCAAAGGTTGCCCCAAGAAGCTTTAAATAACGTAACCAAACACTGGTGGTCAAAATATGCATTTGTCGGCCAGCGTCGTTAACATAATACTCACGGTGTACTTGGTAACCCACAGCTGCCAGCATATTAGCCAAGGAAGCTCCGTAAGCAGCACTGCGACCATGACCAACATGCAGCGGCCCGGTAGGATTAGCCGAAACATATTCTATATGCAGCTTGGTACCAGCATGTGCCGTGCTATGCCCATATTGAGTTTTCTGTGCTAAAACCTCAGCGATACACTGCTGTGCCACTGTAGCTGCGAGAAAGAAATTGATAAATCCAGGGCCGGCTATTTCGACTTTAGTGATATTGGAGTCTTTAGGTAATTGAGCGACAATAAGCTCCGCTAGATCACGAGGTTTCATTTTAGCCACTTTTGCTAACATTAAAGCCATGTTCGAGGCGTAATCACCATTTTTGCCTTCTATTGTTCGCTCAACATGAACAATAGCCGGGACAGCTTCTGGTAAAACATTTTGTTGTTGTAATTGGGCAATAGCTTGAGCTAAATGCACTTGAATTGTCGACTTCATAATTTCCTCAATCGCTCCCAAACCCTAGAGAGTGCGAGCGAGGATACCGTTAATTTTGCCCCTTGTAAATCTTTTACTATTCATATGTCGGCTGCTCGGGCGTATACTTGGGCGGAGGTTCTACGTTATGATCCCTGGGCTCTTCATGATCCCCGCCATAACCAGATGTAAAGCCACCACTCGTCGTTGTTCCTGTTGTTGTAGGAGCTTTTGTGTCAGTACCAGAAGGGTCACCTTCAACTAGCGGAGGCTCCGTTATATGTGTAATATGCCCGTTAAGACCTCCTAATAACTGGCTTGTACCATCACCTCCTATTTCACTTACTAGCAGATCACTGAGCTTAGTGCTCATCTCCGCTCGAATCGCACCTATATTATCTTTGGTTTGCTGTAATCCAATAAGTCTTTAACGGCAGTCGCTGGGGTGACAGCCTCTAATTGTTTTTGCAAATCCTGTGCTTTGACAATGGTGCTGGTTAAAGAATCTTCTGCTGGGATTAAGGCGCTAATCACTGGCGCCTTAACAGAGGTAGAAGGTGTACTCAATGGTAGAATAGATGAGTCTATCGATACGTTATTTGCAATAACTTGTTTTAACAACAACCGTAAGCACAAGCAAAATTATTGTTAGCTTTATGATATCCATATCTTTATTTTCCATTTCCTCATGTTGTGCTAGCTTAGTATTATTTATCGGCTATTCTTTACCTTAAATGTTATAGCATTAATTGTTCGCATCTCGGCTATCGTTATCCAACCTCTTACCCTCAATCTACTCTGATGGAGTCTCAGGCTGCTCTGGTGGAGGAATCACATGATCTGGGTCATCAGTGTCGCCATGATCGACAGGATTATCAATAGGTGTTCCCAAATGCGTTTGGTCTGTAGTAGAGCCTGCAGTCGTTACTGTGGTAGTAGGAGTTCCATCGACAGGACTCTCTGTATGTGTTGTCACCACGCCTCCTGGAGAACCTAGCGTTTCAGGCACTTTTGCTGGTGGAGATTCACTATCTATAGTTGTATTGATTTCTCCAACCGCGCTATCTGTATCATTAAGCTGGGATTGTAGTGCATTCAAGATTTCCTCGTCCGTTGATGGCAATAAATTTCTCAGTCCTGGTATTGCTCGGCCAAATTTGTGCACGTCAGCCACAATAGAAGCCCAACGAGAACGTCCAGAAATCCTTGTGCTGGTGTTTATTATTTTCTCACCAATGGCTTTCAAGTTTTCGATTTGTGAATCTAACGAATCGACTCCGTAAGTATGGTTTGTCTCCCAACGCCCATCCTCAATCTGTAATGCACCTACCCCGGTAAGCTTATCTGTTAATGCTTGTAAATCCGCAACCGTGCTATTATAGTGCTCTACTGCTTCATTAATCTTATCAGTACTACCAGCCGGAGCCTCAATAGGCTCAAGCTCGAGTGAGTCTGCATAAGCTCGAAAGAGTGTGGGGTTACTTTTTTGAAGTTCTAATGTCTTCACTAATGCCTCCCCAGGAACTCCATTTTTGAGCTTCTCTAGACTATTAATCCCCCTTATCTGATCTTTATAAGAGTCTATGTTCGTTAGCAATTTACCCAGTCGTGCAGAATCAGTATCATCATTATCTGCTTTGATACTGGCGTCTAAATCTTCTGCCTCTTTCAAAAGACCATTAAGCTCAGTGAGCGCATTCGGGACCTCTGCCGTTAAGCCATCTAAAGCTTGAAGGTAAGCACTAACCTTGGTCGGTGAAAATTTTACAATATCTTTTATTGTCAAGGAGCCCAACTCTGTAGAAACAACTTTTATTTGTTCAGAAATAGATTTTCTTTCACCTTCCTTAAAACCACTATACAAATCAATAGTTTTATTATAAGAAGCTTTGTAAGCCTCGGCATCAAAGCTATCCATAGTGCCCGCTTTGACCTTGGCTGCATCTATGGCGATTTTCCCCTCATATTGCTGAACAAGATTTTGGGCCATCTCGTATATTTCTGGCGTCACCTCAGCCGACAAAGGAGACCGAGTGCTTGCCGCAACGTGTACTGTGTTTGTACCTCCAAAACTCACCCCTTTTTTAACGGGGGCATCTGAAGATGCAGGAGTTGGGGCGGCTATTGCCGCTCCACCCCAGACCAACCCTAATGCCATCACTAGTATTGTTAATTTATTTTTATTCATGTTCATTGCTTCCTACTAGATTAGTTTCTAGATATTTTCATCAGGTTCAACAGGCTCAGGCTCATCCACAGGCTCCACTCCATGAGTATACTCACCATCTCGATCTATAGGATGCACATCTGTTGTGGGATCAGTTCCACTAGATCCTTTAGGATGAACGACAGGTGCCTTCTCCGTGTTCTCTGTAACACCACCACTCGCCGTTGGTGCCTCCAAGGTCTCATCACCACCCTTCCCAGAATTCTCTACTTTTTCAGCCAATTGGGCTATTCTTTTTTGTCTAATTACTGCCGCCTTAGCTACCTGCTCTCTTGCCTTAAGATTAACTTCCAGACTAGTAAGCTGGTCTTTTGTCAATTTCATCTTATCTCCCCAAATCCTTTCAGATATACGAGATATTACTTTGCCCATTTTTATCGCTTTCCATGCACCAGCAAAACTTTTTTCATATTCAGGCTCATTTATTCCCAAAGCAGCCCTAGCCTCTGTCTCGCTATAACCTGCGTCTTCCATGGCCTTAGCACCTTCTAATCGGGTCATTTTGCTTTTTGGCTTCGCTATCTTATCTAGACTTGTTTTAGCAGCATCAGCTATCTTTTGATTCTCCATTATTTTATCTATAGCCTCTTTAAACTCTCCTCCATGACCCTCAGTATCAGCTTCACGGAGCTCATCCTCATAAATGTTGGCATTCGGACTATTGTTCGTTTTAAGGTTCTGCATGATCTCGGCAAAAGTAGAGTTTACATTAGGTGGTGGAGTAGAAGAATCCGCCGACGTTGCAATGACATTGCTGTTAAACGTGAAAATTAAAATGCAGATTACAAAAAATATACGAAACATTATTCTTCCTCTTGTTTATTAACTGTCTTCCATGTCACTTCTTTCTGTTATTGTGAAGTGTTTTTTAAGTATAGTTGCTGTTGCTGATTTCTGCTGTTAACTTTTAACTAATTTTGTTGTTTAAGCGCCCATAACGGTAAATTGTACGTTGAGAAGATTGTCAGTTATTGAGTTTATTAAGTTGCCTGTGACTGTTGTAATTAACATGTCGACAACCGGCGCTCCGACTAGCAAAACTTGTGGGTTACCAGAGATAATTTTTTGTGGCCCAACGATAGTGCCATCATCAACCCCACCTATAGGAGCAGGACCGATAGGATCGGTTAAAGGTGTAACCCCAATTATTGCCAGCATACTTGCTGCTGGCAAGGCTTCAAATAAAACATTGATTACAGGAGCCACGTTTAGGGTGTACATCCCTATATTCATTTGTGGAATTGGGGTGGGGACAGGTGCTGGCCCAACGGGCACAAGGTTAATAATAACATCAATTGGCCCTGGGGTCTGGTTCATACTCGGAGCTGAGTTGCCGAAAAATCCCATAGTGTATCTCCTTATCCTAAATGTACTTGTTCAGCGTCAATTTTGACATCTTGCTCAGCAAAAATGTCGGCGTATTCACAGTCAAGACGATAGTCTTGCTGAACAAGCGTCTGAACGCGGCCAATCACTTCATGTTGTAAATCAGCAAGTTGGCTGAAGCTACGTTCAGCCTGTAAATGTGTGCTCTCGGTTACCGTTTCTAATAATTCTGTCTGTGTGTTTATATGCCGGACAGATTGTTGCAAAAAGTCACCTTTGTAGTGCCAGTGTGTGATCTCAGCTTTGCCTTTAGCAGCATACAAAGATAGCTCTGGACTGGTCAGTGACAAGTGTTGTTCGGCTTGTAACTCTAGATGCTCTGCTGTAATAACCGATGCATTTTCGTCGGTGTGAATAGCAAGATGTTTACTGAATTGAAATGTTTGTTCTGCACTAGCTTGTTCTAAAACAGCCAAGATATAGGGTGCTGATTCGGCCAATGCTACGACTAATACTTTATCGCCAATATTCGGCCGCAAAATACAACTCGCGGCTAATGTTGCATTGAGTCGCTCGTTTTGTATGCAAATTTGAAAACCGTGTTCGTTTATATGCTGTACTTCAGCCATTTGCAAAGCTTCTTGTTGAGGCATAAACGCTAATCCGTTAGATGACATAGATTGGACTGTTTTCATGTTGTACTCCTTTATAAATCGGTCGCTGGCATTTGCCAGCCATTTGCTTCGGCATAGTTGTCTTTAGCAGCTCTGGCAAGCTCTTTGTTGCTGCCTTGCCAATAAACATTGGCTATTTTTTTGGCTTGTAGTTCTGCAAGGTATAAATTGCAATTACTGAAGTTTGTATCAATTAATATGCTATCGGTAAAGGTTGCGGTTGCAAGATCGGAATGACCAAAGTTAGTGCCAGTACAATTTGCTTGTTGGCAATAGATGAATTGTGCAGAAATATTCTGCATGTTCGCATTGCTTAAATTGGCTTCTTTAAATAAAACAGAGGTCAGTTTTGCATGTGAAAAATCGGCCTCACTTGCTTCGGCTTTAATAAAGTTAGCCGAGTATAAATCACAATACGAAAAGTTTGCTTTTGTTAGATTCGCTTGCATAAAATTAACTTGGCCCATTGCTTTGCATTGACTAAAGTTGGCACCATTCGCTTTTGTCTCTACCATCATCGTCGCTGTTAACCAGCAACCAGGGAAGCTCATGTTACTAACATTAGATTGCATTAAATTAGCTTTGGTTAGGTTAGTTTCACTAAAAATAGTGTTTTGTAAATCATGCTTTTTTAACACAGCTTGTAATAAGCTGGCTCGTGTAAAGTCAACTTGCTGCAATTTACAGTCATTAAATAGAGCTTGCTTTAACAATGCTTGTTGAAAGTTAGCTTGTTGTAAATCACATGTATGCCAACGAGCTTTGGCAGATTGACTGTCTATAAACGTTGCTTGCTTAAGATCACATTGATTAAAATTGGCTTGCTCTAAATGCGCATCGTTGAAATTAACCTCACTTAAGTCACAATCTATAAAACTTAGTTTTTCGCTCACAATTGCATTGAAATTGCTGTTGGCCAATATACAGTTACGAAATGAAGGCGACGTCTTTTGTAAGTGGTGCTCATCTCCGAAGGCCACAAAGTCAATGCCGCTAAAATCACTATCGCTAAGCTGAGCTTTTTCAATAACACGGCCTAGCTTATATTGCTCTAGTACCTCGGCTACAGACATCTTTTTCAAGTCGTCAGTTTGCCCTGGCAGGCCATAGAACTTTAATAACTTATCCGTTAAGCTAGGTTCAGCCATGAATAAATTTCTCCTCAAAATTTTCCGGTAGCGGATCAGTTAATAATGAATGCCGCATTACGGTTTGTTTGGTCACTGCATGATAAAAATCTACACCATATAAATTGCAGTGCACTAAACTAGCATTAACCAAGTGTGCTTGACGTAACATAGTACTTTGCAAATTACTCCAGCGGAAAGTGGCTTGCTCTAAATATGCCTCTTGGAAGCGACTGTCTTGCATCTCACAATAACGAAATTGACTTTTTGTTAATTGACTTTGACTAAAGCAGCAACCTTGCATTTTACAGCGATAGTAACTTGATTCAGGTAACTTGGCGCTAATCCAACATGCTTGTGTTAAGTTGCAGTTCTCACAAGATAATTTTTCAAATAATGATTCTTTTCCGATACGGCTGTTACGAAGATCGCAATCAGTAAAGCTAATTGCGTTAGCTTTACATTGGCCAAACGATATTTTTGGTAAATCACAGGTGTTGAAAGTGATTTCACTCAATTGGCAGCTTATCAAGCTAAGCTTTTTGCCAGATGTGTTTGTAAAGTGATTGTTTCGCAAACTTGTTTTAACAAAACTCGCTGAAGACAAATCACATTTTTGCCAGTTGATGTCATGTAACTCACTCTGTGTAAAACGAATTTTTTTGGCTTTTATCTTACTAAATATTGTCCCATGCAGTTTGCACGAAGAAAAACTGGCGCTCTCTAAATCAGCAGCATGAAAATCACATTGAGTAAATTCTATTTCAACAAAAACCACTTTTTCCATTTTACTTTTCGGGAATTTATATTTTTCCCATTCTCCTTCGATAAATTGGCAGCTGGCAAAATTAGCTTCACTAAAATCAGCATGGTTAGCTTCATTATATTGTAGCTTACAGGCGGTGAAGTTGGCTTGCTGACAATTGGCGTGATTAAAAATAGTACCTATTGTTAGTGCTGTAAAAAAATTTGTTGCCACAGCTTTAACTGAGCTTAAATCACTACCATGTAAATTAGCCCCTGATAAATTGGCATGGCTTAAATTAGCATGACTTAAATTGGTAGAGGTAAAGTTAACTTGACTTAAATCGATCCCTTCTAGATTAATTCCGTTTAAATCCAGTTCAGACAAATCTTCACCCTTGAGTGATTGACCTTGCTTAACCGCTTGCTCAAGATCATAACGTGTCATTTTTTCATTAGAAATTGTTGAGTGGGCTTTGTTGATGCTATAGGCATCGGCAGCCATTATTAATTTTGCTTTTGCTTCAGGATCTTGTATTTTTTCAGCTTGGGCTCTTAGCTTTGCAGCTATGATATTAGGAGACTTTGATAGCTTTTTCATTTTTTCCATCGCGTCTTTAAGCTTGTCTCCATCCTTATTGAGTGATTTTGTTTTACTTATCACATATTTAAGCAGTTTATCTTTAGCTGCTGCGGGATTTTTTGCAACTGCTTTCATGTCCTTCAAAACATCTAAATCATGACTTTTAAAAAAACCAGCCATATCAGAAATCGGCTTTGCGGCTTTAGCACTTGCTACAGCTGCTGTCATACCAGCTGGAGATAACATGGCTGCCGCACTATCTAGCTTGCTAGTATCTTTTTCTTTAAGTGCTTCTTTTGAATCATGGAGTAGCTTACCTAATTTAGAATCTGATTTTTTGAGTATCTTATCAATTTCTTTGTCACCTTTTGCAATGTTAGCTTTAAAACTGGCTAGATTTTTCTTGATTTTTCTCGCAACTTTACTGCTGTTTTTTTCTAGATTTTTTAGCGCGGCATCAAGGTCAACCTTCTTGTCTTTTTTCGCGCCTTTTAAACGTTCGTCTAAACTCAGTTTGGATTTTTTTTGTAGTAATAATTCATGGTAATGCTCTAGGGACAACGGTGCTTCAACTAATAGTTCATCCGCTAATTGAATGTACAGCAGATCGGCGGCTTTTTCATCCTCGACTTGTATTTGCCCATGCCACACTAAAACACCTTGTTCGGTTTCTGGAACAAACCAAACAGTATCAAGCTCAAGTGGAACCTCTCCATACTTCGATTGTTCAGCATCTAGTGCTTGCTCACAAAAAGCCCGAAGACGCCAACCAGGAAGACTGGCTTCAATATGTGGATTAGTTGGGTGCATATTTTCTATGCTGAAACTTTCATTACCAACAAAAAAGTTATCGTAGCGTTGATCTGGCCAGGCATTATTAAAATATTCCCAATTCATGTCATCGGCAAAGTGAGGCCAATTCTTTTTTAACCATTTCTCATCAAAAGTACCAAATAACTTCACCCGTTGTGGGTTGTTGGTTTGCATAGGATGAAAAGTTGCTGGGCGCGGTCTGTCTTCACGATTTAAGATTAAATCAGTTGGTGATTCTGTGTTGGGTAATGGATAGGTTAATGGTTTCGGCTGACTTACATCTGACTTGGGCTGCTCTTTTTTTGGAAAACTAGGAGCATCAATCACTATTTTAGGAAATGAGGTATGTAAATCCTTTTCACCCTTTTTCTCCGGTATCATATCAATACCTTTACCATCAGGATTATAGCTATCACGCTTGCCACCAAATGCCTGTGCATTCGTTAGTGGCAGTTTTCTAAATGGCTCTGGCTCAGACATTTTTGCGCCGATGGTCATCTCGTTCCAAGTACGATTACCATAGACAGCTAAGGTTTTTTCTTTACCGGCAAAGCTTATCCGCACATAGCTTTTTGTGGTATTTTCTTCTGCTGAAAAGGCATAACCTGCGGCTAGAAATTCAGCCTTCTTTTTTGGTATGCCATAATCAAATAAGATACCTGAGCTAAAATCTAACACATGACTGTTTAAGACCCAGAGTTCTTTCTCTGTATATTTCTTGTTAGCATCCTTAAATGAAAACAATTGTAATATACTAATTTCAGCAAAAAACTTACCATGCACTTTATAGGTGCGTCGCAAGAAGGCGTGATGTTTTTCTTTAATAACTTTAACCATAAATCTCACATTATAGGAATAGGTTTACAAGCGCTGTTGATGTTAACGTACCAGCCAGAATATTGACATTAATGCCCGATAAGTCAATTTAGGGTGAAATAATATCAATACTTAAAGGTGTCATGGTAATGACGCTGGCACCACATTGCAAAATAATTGAACCTTCATACATTTGCTGCAAGTTTATCCCCATGTGATTTTCTTCTGGAATATTTTTATGCAATTGCGGACCTAGATTGAAGCTGGTATTTACACCCATATTAATCATAGCATTTAAGCCAATAAAAGCCATCAGCCCCTCACCCATCATGACCGAATTTGAACCACCCATTGTTACCGATTCCATACTCTTATACGTAAGTGATATCAGATTACCATGTGTTGTATTATGACTATCTCCATATGTTTTAGAGTAAATGTTACCATGAGTTATGTCGTGTTCATCACCCATTGTTGTGTTGTAGCTGGTACCATGCGTAACATTTGTTGAATTACCATAGCTTGTATTAGACGAGCTACCATGAGTAACATTAGTAGAAATCACCTGGTCGGGATCTAAAGCCGACATCGCCGCCGTTGCTTGAGTAGAATCGTTACCATAGGTATGATTAACCGAGGTGCCATAAGTGTGACTGATTGAATCACCATGAGTAACGTTACTATTATCGCCTAATGTTACCGAGTAAGTATTACCTAAATAAATAGCATATGAATCTTGTGTGGTGATCTGTTTCACTTGTGCCGCGGTACACGTATATACCGAACCATTAGGATATGCAACCGTGACCCCCTGACTATCAACTCCACCATTGTAAACAACTGAAGCAGCTTGCGCACTCCAAAGACCCATCCCCTTCAGTTTGCCCTGTAAAGCTGTTAGCTCAGCCACCGCTGCAGGGCTTTTTGCACTTGTTTTCGGTAACGGGGTAGCTACAGGGGTTTTGTCCGGTGGCTGAATACCAGTTGTATGGCCTACGTAAGTAGAATTTTTTGAAGTGATTTTGCTTGGGTATGTGATATTAGGTACCGCCCCCATAATAATAGGAACATCCGGATTACCATTTTGGAAACTTAATAATACCTCCGTATTCATACCTAATGGATAGAAGGTAGATGTAGTGGCATTCGTTTGTGATTCTAATTTCCGTATCCATGTACTGCCCTTACCTGGCTCAGTAGAAGTAACTGGTAACTTAATAACGTATTCACCTACAGCATTTACCTCAACGGCGCCCGGGGCACAAGTACCATCGATGAAGGCAGGTATAAAACCTGCAATTTTAGGTTGCGGCGTCTTTATTGGTGACATATATAATATATTACTTGGTATGCCACTTATGGTGCAAAGCATTTTCTCCGCTGGAGAATCGTAGTCTAAAGCAAAGCGCTTCATAACAGCTCTCTCCACAGAAATATCATAGGTTACTTTAAAGATAAAAATAAATTCAGACATAATTGTGATCGACTTATTCGACTTATTATGTAAACTAAGACTATAACCTGGTAGATAAACATTTGCATAAGCTGTTGCCTCGTAAGTTTCACTTTTCCAACCTGTAGAATACAATACCACCTGTGCATATTCTTCCAATTCTGTCTTGCCCGCAATATCGGGTACCCATTCTTGTAAAGAGCCACTCGCTGTTGGATGTGAGTTTAACCTAATAGTAGAGGCACCAGCATTAGCTAGATAAAGAGCTGGTGTGGTTGATTTGGTTGACTTGGTTGGCGCAGCATTTAGTGCATCATAACTGTAATCATATGTATTGATCGTTATTTTACTGGGCACCATAGCATATAACGTTTTCAAATTGTAATACAGCCCCATTTGACTTGTCTCTGAAGCACTGCTTTCGTACCTCCCAAGAGTTAAAGATGAAATGTTGGTATTTTCAGTAGCTCCAGTTGATTTATTCGACAAGACAATTTGCTCTTTGTTATTTGAAAAATCAGAATAAAAATACATTTCAACTCGCTCTAATAGTCTTTTTACAAAGTTAACATCACTCTCTTCATACTGGAAAGTAAAGTTTCTTTTATAGCCTGCCAAATCCTTCATATAAATTGAGTCACACTTATTAACCGAGACCACTTTCGCACGCTTAAAAACAGTTTGGACAATTTCTGAGACGGTTTGATTTAAATAAACTTCAGTATTAATATTGCTTAATAAAAGAAAATTACTGGAACAAATATTGATTGCATAAACAGAATAATCAGTCTTGTTAGCTCCAGCTAAAACTGCATCTACAGAAAATTGATTTATTTCTCCAATAATATCCGCCTTTCCAGAATACGTTTTATTAAAACTTAAAGTAGCCTGTTGACCTAAAAATTGGCCTGGCATCATAGAGTCGTGATTCACCAGAAAGGTAACCCTAAAATTGTAAAACTCTGAAATCTCAGTAGTGCCAGAAATACTTAGAACCGTACAATCGTAATTGTCCCCCCGGAATCTGTAACCTGACCAAAAGGTGATCTACCAATTGTTAAACTATAGGGTGTTTGCGAACTCTTAGATACAACTGAGCTTGAGCTCGCATCACTGGTACTGGCAACAGCGCTCACGCCACCCACTACAGCTGTACTAGTAGCTGTGCTCATACCACTTGCGGCAGCTGTATTAGCAGTAGCAGGTGATGCACTAGTCGTTGGCTTTGCTTTAGTTGCAAGCGTACTTTCAGAGCCCTTGCCTTTTGGATGTTTTTTTTCACCGGTCTTTCCAGTATTTTTTTTAACTGACATTTTATATACCTATTTTATTTTATGCTACTTGTAAAACAATTTTGTAGTGACTCTTTGTTTGCATTTCACCTAGCCAACTTTTCTCGCCTAGCAAAGATTGCGCTTTTTTCTCTATCCGTTCTTCTTCAATTTGATCTTCGGCTAAATTAAGTTCTAAAAAACAAATGAGTGGTTTATTGAGATAAAATCGCAGTAAAGTCTTTAAATCATCGTACATTTTTTTACCTGGCATTAAATCTTCGAATTGCTGAAAAGTCAATTTATTAAGTTTAATTAAAATATTAGTGTTTATGCTGGGAAAAACCGTACCAAGATAGCAGTTCATTCCCAAACTATGATTCTTCAATGCTAAGCTATTCAGTTGCTGCTGGTGAATTTTTACAGAGGACTGATAAAACGAGCTTACATCCACATCAAGCTTCAAGTACTGCTGAAGCAAAATTCGTAAATTTAAAATATTTTTATTGCCATGTAAAAAGAACCGTAAATAACAATGTAAATGTGGCTGTTGTTGCATTATTTCACAATTATCAGTAACAGATAACCCTGCAATATTATACAAGATTGTCTTTAATTTTCGGTTTTTATTTTGTATCAGTTGATGTGTTAAACGCCCTTTCTCCCAAACAGAATAAAGCAGCTCATACAAACGCTGATGGAAAATATCTAAAAAATCTTTTACACTAAGATCATCATTCAAGGCTTGGTCCAACCATTCTTCAAGATAATAGGAAGGTAATGGGCTATCTGAGCTGCAAAGCCCTAAAAAATTCGCTACTAGGTGAAAATTATCGGCATTTTTCTCAATATAATCAATATCATTACTTGGAAAAGCTAAGCTGATTTTTGGTGACAATTTTAATTCTTTACCTTCGCGGGCACATATGATTTTCAACAAGCGAACAGCTTGAAAATAATTAAATGAACGACTTTGCTCTAGCAGTCTTTGTTCTATTGGAGACGTTTGTCTATTGTGCGGGCTGGCCATGTTATCACTTCACCTGTTTCAGAAATTTTCACACTAAGTTTTATATAAGTATTGATTGGCACGATAGTGGCAAAATAACGGTCTAAGACACTTGCAAATAAAAACACTTCACCTTCTGTTAGCCATTGGTGAAGTTGAAATGTCATATTAATATCATAACCGGTTAAAGCATGTCATCTATAAAGAACATTTCCATAATTAGTCGTTAATTCTATAATACCTTCTAAACGACTCTCAACCTTTTTTCGTTCTATACCTTTAAGCACGTCTAGCTCTAATAAAATAATTTCTTTAAGTTTTTGTAAGCTAGCTTCACCTAAAAAGTTATAGCTGAGCAAGGTAATAAAACGCCAACGTAAACCTTCATCCATATTTAAAGGATAATACTTCGATGGCTTGTGTAAATTTTTGAAGGTTATATTATGTGCTGAAGTATCAGTACCTCGATTTAGATCGCCAGGCTGGATTTTTTCTGCCAAGCTGCCGTTACAACAAAGCATGCTCACACTGATGACCTCGTCATCTAAGGTATTTTGGTCTTGACCATAAAATGAAATGAAAAGGTCAGGATTATTAGAGCCGATTCTATTACGATAGAATAATTCATAAACAGCCAGCTCAGCTGTTGTATCTAAAGCATTGGTAACAGAAGCGTAATGTGTATACGATTTAGTCGTACGATTATAGCCATCGATATCTAGCATATTGACGATTTGATAATGTTCCGCTTGTTCAGCATCGACCCTAATTTTGTATTCAAAATGAGCGTGATCAAGACTTATAGGCACAGCATCTTGTTTCATCACATTTTGTAGAGGTAGAGTATTAATTGTCAGCTTAGCGGCATCATTACTAACAAACCATTTTGGTAATTCTTTAAAATAAAAGGTTAGGGAAAAATCTGACGTTGGACCACGATCTTTCCAGCCCTTTATACCGCTAACCGTAAACTATAGAAATTGTTGTATAAAATTAAAATATTGCGATAGAAAATAAGTATTTGGAGCGCCTGTTGTTTTCGCATACAAAAAAACTTTATCCCAAAAAGAGTGTTCACTTTGTAAGCTATCTTCCGGAAGAAAATATTCAGCTTCGTTCTCACTTTTCACGCTTACTTTTTCGCAATGGCGCATGATAAGCAAAAATAGCAAGCTTGCATTAGGCACATTACCAGCCACATAAAAACTTAGCTCATCTTCATCCCAAGCCGTTAATTGAATGCCTAGGCCTGTAAATTCTAATGTTAATGTAACGCCACCATCATCCAGGTTACCAAATTTTTGTTGAGTTAAGCTAAAGGGCTGTAACAAGCTATTATATTGCGACCGAAAATGACAAGCCGTTCCATCAATGGGGGCTGCTGCATATTCCGTGTCACTCGACACCATAAGTGGACGGCCAATATTAGGTTGAGGCGAAAATTCAACCATACAAGCTGACACAATAGGCTTAAGATAATCGGGGAAAAATATTTCAGTTAAGGTATTAACAATTTCAGAATATTGATCATCTAATTTTTCTTGAATGTTACCAGTTAAATAAGCAAAACCTTCTAATAAGCGTTCTACATCTGGATCCGTACCATCTTCTATTAGCATAGGCGCAATGTTGGGATTGCGTTCACCAAATTCTCTGCCTAGTTCACGTAGTCGGGTTAATTCTTTTTGATAATACTCTCTTGCCATTTAACTTAAGTCCTTAATACTAGCTTGCCATCATTAAAATAATCTAACTCAAGCTTAATCAGGTGAAATTCATCTTGAAAAATGAATTCAGCTTTTATTGAAAGCGACATGGAAATTTCATTAGTCGAGTGATCAGGTAAACAATTCACTCGTATGTTTTGTAATCTTTTTTCAAAAAGCTGTAGTTGTGTAATAATTAATCGTGCTACATAATAAAGCGTGTCATCTGTTAAAGCATCCAGATCATGAAACTCTGGCATACCCATATCATCACGTATTATTGCTGATTTTTTTCGAGTGCTTAAAATGTTAAAGCTATTATACATAATCGACCGATACAAAATTTTCTTTGCATTGGTCGATTGGATCGTACATTTTCTACGCTGTTGAATACGTTCTAATAATCGTGGTTGCATATTAAATTACTCTTTAATTAGCTATCATCATTCTTCGCATGATTCCATTTTGCTGATTTATTACCAACCGTAATTTCATGACTTCCCATTATTAAACAAACGTAAGCTACTGGACCTACAGAGCTATATCCGTCATAAATAACATCGGCCACACGACACTTCTTACAAGCAACTGTACCGAATTTACTCATTTTACCCTTCTCAGAAAATTCAGAAAAATTAATATCAAGCTCTTCAACGGTAGAGCCTTTATAAAGAGCTTGATGAAGCAATACAATTCCCGAATTATTCATAGGTATTACGATCACCATTCCAACTTGTGTTGGAATCGCTGATTTACTTGTTTCTTTACTAACAACTTTGACATGTGCCCAAGCGAAGCCGAGTGTTTCTACTTGTCCTTCAAAAGGGGCTGCGGCTCCCTCTCCTTTAATTGTATCTCCTGAAGTCATCGTTCCTTTCATATAATGATGCGCTTGCTTTTTCCCATGGTCTAAACCTTCCTTGGCCATAGCCAATAAGCTTTGCATTGTTACTGTACTTTCATCTGCTATTACTGTTGAACTCATATTAATTCTCCTTTATCCCGATTTTTTCTCAAGTTTACCAACTAATGACAATGTAAAGTTGGCTCCCATATATTTGAAGTGTGGTGAAACGAGTAAAGTACTTTTGTACCAACCAAGCTCGCCAGGAATGTCTTCAACGGTAACTGCCGCACTACGTAGTGGTTTTTTGCTGCGCACACCAGGACCTGGGTCTGCAATATCAACCACATATTGGCTGATCCATTCATTAAGCTCGTGCTCAATTTCACCAGCGTTTTTCCAACTACCGATGTTTTCTGTTTGCAGTACTTTAATGTAATGTGCTAAACGAGTTACGATAAATAAGTATGGGAACTGTGTGCTTAAACGATAATTTAATTGCGCTGCACGACCATCCGGAGTATCTGGGAACTCTTTAGCGGCCTGACATGAGTTAGCTGAAAAGAAGACCGCATCGCCACCATCTTTACGCATGGTTAATGGTATAAAACCACTTTCTGCTAGTTCAAATTCACGACGCTCTGAAATAAGAATATTCGTTGGAATTTTAGTCTGGGTTTGCCCCATAGCTTCATAGTTATAAAGTGGTAAGTCTTCAACTTTACCGCCACCTTTAGGACCAATAATATTGGCTGCCCAACGATAGTTAGCAAAACTGTCTGTCACACGTGAAGCCAGAGCATACGCGGCATTACCCCAAAGGTAATCACTGTCCGCATCAAGTTTTTCAATATAGTTAAATGATTTAATCGGCATGTCGTCACCATAAGGTTCACGCAACATGAAGCGTGGCATAGCTAATCCAACATTACGTGAATCTTAACTATTCCTAAACTCATTCCATTTACCATACTGTGGCATTTCAAAAATAGAATCCAAATCTTTTAAGTCAGCTAAGCTATCCCATGATTCTATATTAAAAAATTCTGGGCTCGCTGCAGCAATAAATGGTGCAAACGACATTCCTGAAATTGCTGCTAACTCACTAAGTAAGCTAACGTCTCTGCTGCCTGGTCCAAACTCATAATTGCCAATAATGCTACCGTAAGGTTTGCCACCAAACTGACCATACTCACCCGTATAAACCTGCTTGTAAAGACCACTTTCTGTTAAACTTGGTGCGTCTTCTAAGTCAGCATGCACTTCTTCTTTAGTTGCCGGCATAAGATTTAAACGAATATTCTCATGAAAATTAGTATGTTCAATTAAATATTCTAAACCACGCCAACTCGACTCTAATTTCTGAAAATCAGCATGATGTAACACAGCATCCATTTGACCAGAAATTTTGGTGTCGATGTCCGCTAACATCTGATCGATTAATTTAGCCGAAATTTTATCTTGGTCTTGTCCTTGAGCAACGATGTTATTTAAAAAACTATCTAAACCTTTTTCGGTTAACTCTCGTTGTTCTGGGGAAACATTTCCTTCGTCGAGCAGCTGGTCTAGTACTGACGAGGTATCTTGTTTTGCTGTAGCCATCTTCAATTCTCCTTATTTTTTAGCTTTTGCTGAAGCTTTGTCAGCAGTAGAAACATTTAATTCTTTTAACAATGCCGCACGTGCTTTTTCATCTTTGACGATATCGCCTAAATGACGACGAAATTGCGACACATTGCCTAGGGGCCCTTTTAATGCGCGTAACGCATCACGTAATTCCATTAGCTTACCTAACGCCGGAAAACTGCGCACGATATTATCAGGATGAAAATCAGCCATTGATTTGAAATCTAATGTTAGATCAACATCAGCATCCGGGTCATCACCCAATTTATCTTTAACAGAAAGCTCCAATGTTGGTCCCACGCTTTCGACCACACTGTCTAACGATGCTTTATCAACATTGATAACAGTTCGCTCTTCAAGAGAGTCAGTGCCAGGAGCACCTTTGAAATCACCTAGAATAAGTAGTTTTAGAGGAAGCTCAACTTGTTCTTGTTGATCCCCTGTAGCGGGTTATAAACAATATTAATTCGCTCTTTGGGAGCTGTAGTAGCACTATCAGACATGAACTTCTCTTTTTCTTTTTACATGTAAGTAAAACTGTCTTGTTTACTGAATAAAACAGTCTACTCTCGAAAAACTAAACAATCAATAATTAAATCAAAAGATTAGCTAGACTTTGTTAATTTTTGGTACAACTTGTTGTCCAAAATCATTAATTTTGCTAAAGCATATTGCTTTTGCTCATTATTTGCACCATTAGCTAGCTGACTATTAGCCTTATATAGCAGACTAAATAATTGCGCGGCCAAATCTGGCTCCCAAGCAATAACTTGATACTGCTCAATATAATTTTGTAGTTCTGTTAAATACACAGGTAATAAATCAAGCGTATTAAACATTAATAAACATTCACAAAGAGTCATTTGAGAAACTACTCTCTCGCGGATAGACGTTGTCGTACTGATAGTCTGCTGAAGATACTGAAGTAATTCCTTTTGCTCTTGTTCATTTGAATTAGAACCTACTTTATTTAATAAGGTTGCTAATTTTTGTCCCTCTCCTTCCATTTGAGTAATAGGAGGTATAGTACATTTCTCGGCAGTGTGCAAACTTCCTAGGCTTAATAGCCATTTTTTTGTCTCCAAACTGCTGCAACGAGTACCATCGGAAAATTTTAACTGCGTGACTTGGGGAAAACGCTCCTGCAACATTAATAAAAAATACTTTAACACGGCTAATATTGTCTGATGACCACTTTTATTGGCTAGACTTTGGTACAAAATACGGTGGAGATCTAACCAAAATGGATAACGCTGTGCATACGCCTCTAGCGCTTTAATTTTTGTAGTCGAATATTTTTGCTCTTTAAATCGCTGAATATCCAACTCTATCATCTTATTTGGAAAAGAAATATACGTTTCAAAGTTCTCATCATGCTCGGGTAACTGTGTTAAATCCCCCCAAATTGCAGTGCGGCTGAGCACATAAGCTCGAACATCTTGATAGTCATCTTGTAACAACGCATTTGATTTTTTCAATAATCAAAATTCCACATCAGCTGTGCTTTCTTTAATTATATTTACTTTTTCTTCTTCTTTTTCTTGTCTAGCATCCAATGCAGCAATAGGCTTTATAAGCTCAGGCTCATCTAGAGCAGTACTCACCTCAGTATTTTCTTCAATCGGTTCAGCTACAATAGGGCTTGCTTCTGCTGCCAACTGTAACTTACGCTCAATACCAGCCATTTGCCGAGTAATTCCCAGTACCAAGCTTGCAATGCTGTCATCTTTAAAGTGTTTCTCAGCGGCTTGATTTAAATGCTGAAGAGATGATTTGAATTGCGATATATGTTTTTTATCTAATGAGGAAAAAAAAGTAGCGTTGAAGTTTTTTTGTAATTGCTTCACCAACCAGCCCAATGCAATGGAATAACTCTTTGGGCGTGTCTGAGGCTGTAAATCGCGGGAAAACTTATTAGTTAATTCTGTTAAAAAATCCAAACCTTGGACCAAACCTTCTGTACCGTAAACTTTACTCAAGGCAATCACCAAATAAACTGCCACTAAAATATCTTTACTTTCAGTTTGCAAAATGGCTAATGATTGTTTGGAAACTTTACTCCAATTAACATTAACATGCCCTGTAAACTGTTCCATCTTACGCACTTCACCTTTAAGCTCAGCAAAAGATGTTGTTTGACGTATATCTAGGCCACAAGGGTTTTCCGGAGAAACCTTATTTTTAATGACTTTTTGTAATGCTGACTTATTAAACAATATTCAATACCTACAGCTTCGTTAAAATTTCACTTTCCAAAAAAATTCTTTATCGATCTAGTCAACTTGACTAATATTGAAATTTATTTTTTTTGTTTCACTATTATAAAAAGTTTAGCCTTGACTATTGGTCCAACACAATGCAATTTTTTGTGGCATAGCGCCATCATGTAAATACTTTTGTTCATTTTCCAAAAGCTGTTGTCGCAGTGTAAAGAATTGATTTAACGTATGCAGCATTGTTTCAACACCTGAAATTTGATACGAAGGCATGATGGTTTTGATCTTATAGGCATTTAACAATTTCAGTTGCTGTGGAAAATTAGCAGCAGTAAAGCTTGGCTGCCCCTCACCAAAGTCTTTAATGAATTTAGCAAATTCATATCTACCTGGATAACTTTTCGTTAACGTCATTGCTTTAAAATAAATAGAGATGCTAGCCGGACCACACTCACCTAAATTCCATTTTAACGTTTGATTGACAGGAAAGTTAAAGTTTTTTATTTTCACCATTTTCTTATTACAAATCTTTCGCAGAATCGTTTTATAAGGCAACATTCTAGCCCCGGCATTTACATTAGTAGAATAACTGTTCACCGTAATAAGGCGACCACCATTTTCATTAGAATAACGTTCAAACTGTGCTTCTTCGCGACTAATCGCTTGAATAGTTAAACCTCGATTTATAAAGTTATAGAACTCATCACTAAATGGGAAAATATGCCCATAAATAACTCTCGGCACATAAGAATCTTGTTTTATCTCTAAAAAGGGCTGTATAAATTTACTAACAAACTTCCACACCACACCATCTTGAGAAAATAAAGTCTTTGTTAACTCGTCTCCTGATAAACCTGCTACTGGTTTTAATACACTTTCTACCCATTGTTGCTGAACATAACAAGAAGCATTACGGTTATTGTAATCCATGTAGTAATCGAATGGTCCACGAACAATTGACCAAAAGACACTATCGTGAACATCAGATAGGCCAACTAACTTACGCATTAAAGCGTAACTATCATAAGCTTTAGTCAAAGCTTTTGAATCACCACTTTTTTTTTAAGAAACTGCTGAATCATAGACAGACCAAATCGATTTGTATGATTGACCAATTGAATCAACATTGCTAACAAACAACTTTTCTAAATCAATCTGGTATTGTACAAAAGCATTTGCAGCTCTTAAATCGACATTAAAATCACTCCGATACAATCCCCCTAGCGCACCACGTCGACTAATGTCAGATGGTTTTTCGACAATAGTGTCTATAAATCTTAGCGTTACCGAGGCTACATCTTTATAATTATCTACACTTTTATGCTTAACTTGAAAGTCTAGCAGTGAATAAAAATTCTCGACTTGTTTTATCCAAGATGGTGAGGATTTACGTTTCGTCGCACCAAACTCTGTCATTAGGACATCAAGTAAATGATAATAAGGACCTTTGGTTAATAAAATAACATCTGGATTATATATACTATCCCACTCTGTTTTGTAATTAAGAGTCTCCGTTCCACGATGAAAATATAAAATAAAGTTATACCAAGCATTTAAACGTTCGGTGTTATACCAAGTTTTAAATATATCTTCTTGATAATTAATATTTAAGTGACCTGGTAATGCTTTATTAATTTCATGCAAAAACTTAAAAACTCTTCTAGCCCCATCTTTGCTATAAGCTTTATCTATCACTAAATTTTTAGTTATTGAACTTCCCTTCCAAAAAGTTTTTAGCGTTGTTTGCTTAATGTCTTCTTGTGCATTTACCCAATCAACAATCCAATTTAAACTGGACTGATCACTAAGTAATTTGAACTCGATTATCCATCGCTTCAATTTCACTTCTTCGACACTTAACGCTTGCTTATTGTTTTGCCAAATAATGTAGGTTTTATACAGGGCGCCAAAATTATCTAAGATAGTACTTGGTATCTTAGTAAAGCCTAGGTGCTCTAATTCCGGTGAGTCAATCGCCATAAGCGCCTCATAGGAGTGGCCACTCAGCTTAGCTTGGATGAGCCTAATGCGCGAGACGATATTTTCGACTAGGTAAGCTCGCTGTAGCGGTGTCAAGTGATCGCTGTTTTGCCTTAAAAAACTTTCTAAGTGCTCATCAAATAACGACGAGACATTTCGTTGAAACTGGCTAACATATTTTTTTGAATATAGCTTTTCAATTTTATTTAAACCGAAATGAAAAGGTACAATACGAATTGTCTAGCGCTGACGGAAGGTTAGAATGTTACGCATTAAATTATTATAACTTGTTATTGTAACTAAGTTACGACTAAAGCTATCTGAATAGTGCACCTTGGGTGGCACAGCCTTAATCAAACTAACTAAATTACGACTGGTCACAAGAAAAGAATAGATTGTATATAAAGATAAAACTGCAAATATAGTATAGACGGAATAAAAAGCGATACCCTTACGAATGGATATCCTTTCCATGCTGTAAGCTGAGATTTTTGGCAAAACATTTTGCTTCTCTAATACCGTAGAAATTAAATCGTAGGTAAAATCAAAATGATTCTTCTCATTTTTCCCAAACAAAAAAAACCTGATAAATGAGCACTACTAGCAACCTTCGTGCCAAATAATAAATCACTCAATCGCAGCCAATTAGTTTGCGCTGATTGAAATGCGTTGGAAAAACTATAGATCATTTCAACATTTTTATACTCACCATGCTGGAACTGTCGATCTAAAAAATCGTTCAAACTATTTAATATACGTGGGAATGCCGTCGAATTAAAATCAGTTTCTTTGGCGGTAGAATAAAGGCCTAGAACCTGTTGTCGCTGCTCCATACTTAAAGCTTGAGTGAATTCTGTATAGCCTGGTAAAGTTTCCAAGCCTGTAAAAATAATAGAAATCGGAATGGAGTAACCGCTTTCAACAAAAATTTGTGCAATGCGATTTTTAATTGCCGTTAGTTTTGTCGTTAAATTTTCTAGTGCATCTTCACTAAACGCGGTAATCGAGACGCTAATAATTAATTTGTTGAACGCCGATCCTTTACGGTGATCTTTAACGTAATCAATAAATTTCAGCCACTCAGTCCGCTTATGATTTTCTAGTAGAGCTTGTGCAGGGCGCATCATAACCAAATTGTCAGTAACGGTCCAATAAGCTCCCATTGCTTTTTCTGAGTTATTCTTTACTTCTGGCAGCTGCTGATATGGGGTCAAAGCATACGATAAATCTGAGGAATCTATCTCAAAGTATAAATGCTATGGTTTTTGATAAAAATCTTTACGTACTCACGGATTATCAGAATGGCCTAATTGACGATGTACTTCATGTAAACTGTGCAATAAATCATTAACATCATCTGAACGACTAGCGGCACTTTTAATGAACCCAGTTTTATGTTTATAAATTCTTTTACGAACATAATGGATCACAAACAAAATGATCGTTAAATAAACGATGAAGAAAACCACCACCGTCCAAATTGGCCAATCTACTAAGCCAAGACTAATGAAAGCTAGAACCAACGATCCTAGCATAATCAAAATCCATTTTAATAATTTTCGTATCATTGCCATTCAATCAATCTCACATTAACGTAGCGATGTAATTCTTTACCGTAAAATGTAAAATACCGTAAAAGAACATAAAAACTAAAATAAGTAACACTACCGGTATTAACCACCAAATAAGTTTGCGTTGATACCATTTACTCACTTTCTTAACAGTAATATCAATCGGTTTTTTATCTAAGCATGCATATAAATCTGGAAAAAATTGCTTGCTGCCACCTACAGCCATAAGTTCCAAGCAATCTTGCTTAATCGTATTCAAGTGTGTTACGTCATCCGGGCTGTAATAACGACCTTTAAAGCCTAAAACTAAGCAGCGATAGTAAACGCGAATAACACTCTTCTCATCCGTGGAAAAGCTTGCCATGCGTTCAAAAAACTCACTACCAGCATTAGCAGTAGAAAAATATTTCTCTTGTAGTAATTGTTGCTGCCATTCATTTTTGCTTTACCACGACGAGCGCTGAACAGTTTCATCTATCCAAGCATAAACAGCAAATTTTGCAGATGCTATCGCCTTTGGCTCAATGTTTACTGTGTTACTATCAAGCTCAGTAATCACATTACTAATAGAGTCTTGAAAGGCAACAAAATCCAAATCAGAAAATTGCTTTGCTTGTTGCTCTGTCACTACATTTATTAAATCACCAAAGTAACTATAAAGTTCCATTTTTTATCTCAACTTGCAGCCATGCTGACGGTTAATTCAATGGGTAAATTACCAACATAAAGCGCCATGCGTTGATCTTTCTCAATCTTCAACCATTCCGCATTAGCTTTATCAATACTAAAATACAGACAATTATTAATATTCGGAATACCTTCGGGCACACTACCAATTACTTTTAAAGCAGCACCAGGCAAAGAGAAAGATAGACTATTTTCAACATTACTATAAGCACATAACTTACTGGTACTATTAATATGAGTTAATACATCATCTAGTTTATCTGCATCTGTTTTCACTAAGAGATAAAAGCTTTGGTTTTCGGTGAAAAATTCTTTTGTCGCATCCATGACATATAAATTTTCCTCTTTTTTCGCTTTGATATATCTTTCAGAGGTCAGGACAATTTGATTTAGTGTACTTAAAATTAAATCACAAGTACTAAGCAAACATTTTGATAAATCATCATGTGTATAATTCGACAGCAGGGGATTGCCTTGCTTATCTTGCCCGAGCACATTAACTTGTCTTGTAAAAATGCTAATTTCGGCGAGTAATTCTGCCAAAGCACAATAAAAATTTTCCGGATGTGCTACTTCACCATTAAGTAAATGTGTGAATTGTGTTGCATAACGGTTTAAACTACCTAAGAGCAATAAATTTTTAATATGACCTTGATTATCATAAACAGTAACTGATTTTTTTAACAACTCAATTTGATTAATTCTATCCATTAAGTTTTCATAAAATTTTTATATTTTTACAAACAAATTTGATGAAGCTTTAATATTTAAACACACAGGAATAAAATCAGGGTCAAGCGTAATCTTATCGGCTGTTTTAATCAGAGTGGCCACTGGCAATAAAACATAATTCTGCACTTGTGCAGCTTCAGTATCCCAAAAAATCTTAGCCGCATATTTCAATTGCTTCACATTCGCCTGCGGGCCTTTATTATATAAGTCTTCTTCATCAGCCCCTTCAGTGCTAACAAACCGAGTATTTACATCAGCACTTCCACTTGCCTCTGTGACATTAGCTTCAACAGTAGAGAATTCTTTAATGCCCAAATACACTTGGCAACGGGTAACGCCCGCTTTTGTTTGATCAGCAAAAGAACGTGGAGCAAGCTGACAGCTTACTGGGATCTGTACAACAGCACCTTGTTGTGTAACAAAAGTACCACTTTTAATGCTAAATATACTATTTTCTAACAAGCCTTCATCTATTTCACAATCAACTATACCCCAAAAGTTGGGTGAAATAAATTGCATACGTGCTGCAAGTAAATACTGATGATACAAATCTGTTAATTGAAAATGCTGTGGCTGCAAGAATAAGCCTTGTTCCCAATTAATAGGTAGTCTTGTTTGAGCCGTCATACTGGTCTCCTTTCCTTTATTGCTCACGAGAGTATGCGCTGGCAATGCCTTGCTTACCCAAATTAAGTTTCACATGCAACGGTACTGGCATATAAATTCGTTTCCAAAACTTAATGCCTTCAATCTCATTGCCAATCGGAATATTAAATATTTTGACGACTTGGCCTGGATTCAACTGATTGTAACCTGCAACAATCACAATATGCTTCATGCCGGCCATGCGGGTTAATTGTATAGTTTTCCTTTCGCCAGGCGCAACGAATAATTTGCTAATAAATAAGGATCTTGCTTCAGCCTGCGTATTTACTTTTTCTAATAAAGTGGCAATGCCTTCGGAAGTATCCAATAAACTTTGCACGGCTTGTAATTCTGATACTTGAATTACAGCGAGGAGTAAGGTGTGAGAACGGCCATTAAGAGTATCTAGTTTTCGCGGAGCTTCAATGTGAATATTAATCGCGTTAGTTTTATAAGCCCACATATGTGCATTCACTGCGGGATGCTTTTCAGCAAAACAGCCGCTTAGTCCAATAATAAAAATGCCCAATAAAACAACTCGGCCAATTACATAAGCTAGATTTCTAATCATCTACCAGTTCCCTTTAGTCGTTTGGCAAAGATACATTTTCCCATGCTGAAAGTCAATTTTTTCTTAAAGCTCAAGTACTTAAATGAAGATGTTAAGACGGATTTTCTATTTTAAATAAAAAATTATAAATGTTTCTTAATATTTAACAACAGATAAAAAGCGGCCAAACCAACTACAATATAGATCAAACGGCTGACAATTGTCATGTGGCCAAAAAAGATACTAACTAAATTAATATTAAACACACCAACCAAGAACCAATTCAGTCCACCTGCTATTAACAAAACCACTGCAATAAAATTAAGTATTTTCATTTGTTGAGCCCCTTTCGGCAAAAATAAAATTGTTAATATACCGGAAAATACTAGTTAAGCAACTTTAGAGTAAATCGATGGGATCGATATCCAATGACCAGCGAACTTTACGTGCCATAGGTAATGCTTCAATTTCATCAAGCGCACTGTTTAACAAACGATGTAAAAAACCTCGCTGCTTAGATGAAAGCACCAGCTGCCAACGATAACGTCCAGATCTTTTCTCTATTGGCGCAGGCAGTGGCCCAAGCAATGTTACTTCGCTAGCATGCTTTTGTAAGCTCAAGCGCGCATCTTGTAAAAATTTTTGGCAACTATCCGACTGTACCGCTTCAACGGTAAATAATGCTAAATGTGCATACGGCGGGAGATCTGTCTGTTGTCGTTCGATCAAAATTTTCTTTGCCACGGCATTATAGCCTTGGCTAATTAACGTTTGTAACAACACGCTATCAGGATGATGGGTTTGAATCATAACCATGCCTTTTTTCTCAGCGCGACCTGCACGTCCGGCAACCTGGATCACTTGCTGCGCCATGGCCTCACTTGCTGAAAAATCGCCACTATACAAAGCACCGTCAATATCCAGCATCACAACTAAAGTAACATTCGGAAAATGATGCCCCTTAGCTAGCATCTGTGTACCCACTAATAATTGTGCATTGCCCTGATGCACTTGGTTAAGCTTAGCCTCAAGAGCTCCTTTTTTACGCGTACTATCGCGGTCAATTCTAGTAATGCTTATCTTTGGAAACAGACTTTGTAACGTCTGCTCCAAACGTTGTGTTCCGACCCCTATCTGCAATAATTGCTTACCGCCACATTCTACACATGCCGTGTAAACACCATGTTGTTTACCACAATGATGACAGCGTAACTGTTTTGGCTGTTGGTGCAAGGTCATTGGGGTTTGACAGCGATCACACTCTGCAAGCCAGCCACAATCATGGCATAATAAGACTGGTGCAAAGCCGCGCCGGTTTAAAAAGAATAGAACTTGATTACCTCGCTCTACTTCAGTCTTTACTTGCTCAATCACCGCCTTCGACAAACCCTCCTTGGCTTTCTGTTGGCGCATATCAATGAGCTGCAATAATGGCAAGCTTGCACCTGTTGCCCTAACTGATAAAGTTAAATAATTAAATTTTCCTTGCCATGCATTGTGCAAACTACTTAATGCTGGCGTTGCTGAACCAAGAATAACCGGAATATTGGCTAATTGAGCACGACGCACAGCCACATCACGCGCATGATATTGAAATCCTTCCCATTGTTTAAAGGAATGGTCGTGTGATTCGTCAACCACAATCACCCCTAAGTCTTTAAAGTCGGCAAAAACAGCAGAACGAGTACCTATAAGCACCGAAATGTCGCCATTTTTAGCTTTTAGCCAAGTTGTGCCACGTTCTTTGTCGGTTAGGCCCGAATGTAACAAACCAATTGCGGCACCAATCCGTAAAGTAAAGCGCGTTAAGGTTTGTGGGGTTAAGCCGATTTCCGGCAATAAAATCAGTGCTTGGCGCCCAGCTTGCACAACTTGCTCAACCACATGCAAATAAACTTCCGTTTTACCACTACCGGTAATACCATCAAGCAGAAAGGGGATAAAGCCACCTAACCTAGCTTCCATCTTTTGGCAGGCCGCTTGCTGTTCCGCATTTAAAATAGGTGCACTGTGTACCTCAGACTGTATCTGATTGATTTTTAGTTCAAATTCAACTTTTTCTACTAATTTTTTATCAGATAGTAATTCTAATATGCGTTTATCTACTCCTAAACTCTGTAATTCATGCCAAGAAATTAACAGCTTCTCTGGCTGTTCTGCATGTAAACTCAAGAGCTGCTGATACACCTGATTTTGTTTCGGTGCGCGAGCTAAAACCTTATTCTCAATTTGCTCTCCTTGAGGCAATAAACGCCAAGCAGTTTCGGTGGCTAAATGCGCAGGCTCACCATTGCGCAATGCTTTAGGAAGTGCGCGTGCCAATATCTCACCCAGGGCGTAATGATAATAACGGCCACACCATAAGAGTAAATCCCAAAGAGTGGGAGAAAATAAAGGTTGTTGATCGAGCAGGGCGCTAATACGTTTTAATTTATGGCGTGGAAAATCTGAGTGCGCTGCAATCTGAACCACAAAGCCAACCAGTTGTTTGCGCCCAAAGCTAACTTTTACCCGAGTACCTGGAACCACTAAATCGGCATCTTGCAAAGGTGGCAAATAATCAAACAACTTGCGCAAAGGGGAGGGGATAGCAACTTTTATGATAAGATTTTTTTCCATGGTCAAACATTATCGCACAGCTAATGTGCAAAGTTGAAAATTATTCTCAATTCGTTATAGTGCTGAACAAATCACTTAAGGATACATCATGCAATCAACCCCTACCGCATCTAGTAATTCATATGTAATACTTATTTCAATGGTCGCGGCTATAGCAGGGATCTTATTTGACTTTGATACTGGTGTTATCTCTGGTGCAATTCTTTTTATAAATACTCAATTTCATCTTTCTACCTTCATGAATGGTACTGTGGTCAGTGCTGTTTTATTCAGGGCATTAATAGGCTCTATCTTTAGTGGTAAAATTACCGACCACTTTGGCCGAAAAATGATTCTGATATCAGTGGCCTTAGTTTTTGCTTTTGGAACATTACTAACCTCATTTGCACCAAATTTATTCTTATTGATATTTGGCCGTTTTATTGTCGGCATAGCGATAGGCTTAGCTTCATATGCTGCCCCGCTGTATATTTCTGAAATTGCTCCATCACAATATCGTGGCGCGCTAGTGTCATTAAATCAATTAGCCATTAGTATCGGAATATTGCTTTCATATGTTGTCGACTACCTTTTAGCGGCACAACACGCTTGGCGCTTAATGCTAGGTCTTGGCGTTGTACCAGCCTTATTGCTCTTAGTTGGCATGATTTTCTTACCTCGCAGCCCACGCTGGATGTTTTCAAAAGGGCATCATCATAAGGCAGCCGCTATTTTGCGACGCATCCGCGGCAGTGATCGTGATATCGATCATGAGCTCAGCATGATGCGTGATCATTTAAACCATATGAAAGGTAGTTGACATATTTTATTCTCAAAAACAATTCGCCCAGTTGTTTTTATTGGAGCGGGCTTAGCCATTTTACAACAAGTAACCGGTATCAATACGATACTTTATTATGCACCCACTATTCTTAAAGCGGTTGGCTATGGCAGTAATAGCCATGCCATTTTAGCAACCATGGGCGTAGGTGGAATATTTGTTTTATTTACCATTGTATTCTTACCCTTGATTGATGTAGTAGGCCGTCGCAAACTGTTGGTTATAGGCTTGCTAGGGATGGCGCTTGGTTTAGCTGTCATGATCTGGTCCTTCCATCATACCAACCTTACACCACATCAAAAGCTAATTTTATTGGTAGGATTATTTATTTATATTGCTTCATTTTCATTTAGCTTAGGTCCCATTATGTGGCTAATGGTTTCAGAAATTTATCCACTCAAAGTACGCGGCATTAGTGCAAGTTTTGCAACCAGTATTAACTGGGCGAGTAATATGATTGTCGCTTTTACCTTCTTATCTATTGTTAAAACTATTGGTATTCCCAGCACTTTTACCATTTATCTGGTCATGTGTTTTGTGAGTATTGTTTTTGTTTTATATTTAGTACCAGAAACAAAAGGTATATTACTAGAACAAATCGAGGTCAATTTATTAGAAGGCAAAAAATGGCGTCATTTAGGTGATAACTTCACTCAACACAATAAAGCTGATATTGAACGCTTAGGTGAAGCATTAGAGAAAAATTAAAAATGGTGCGCCCGAGACGATTCGAACGTCCGACCTTTGGCTTCGGAGGCCAACACTCTATCCAGCTGAGCTACGAGCGCATAAGCGCGTATTGTACTTGTTTCGCTTAATATCGTCTATTTAAAATATTCATCGCAGATTTACAGCCAAACTCGAAAAATTTCTACCTTTCTACCTTGCGAAATTTATTGGACTCTCTTAGCTGCTCTAAATATTGCTGGTAGCTATAGATTCGGCGAGGATCAATCATTGCCGTTTCTGGATCTTTGATAAATGAGTAATAATAAATTTCTTTGCCTTGAATTTCTTCTGCTGGATAAACATGGTCTTTCCATTCCTCAGCGGAGTGTAATTTAAAATAGTCATCTGCCTTCCAAGCAAAAGGGATTTTATTACCGCTGCGGATATCTTCTAATACCGATTCTGGCGCGCCATTGTCTTGGGCAAACTCATAATGAATGTTTAAATCTTCATAACATTTAACAATTAACAGGCTTGATTGTGCATGACTATCAATCAACAAAAAACTACCGGTTAACTCGGTTAGATAATATTCAACAATATCATTCTCGACACAGAGTTGATCGAAGAACTCACAAAATAAAGGATCTGAAATAAAACTGGGGGCCTCTTGAGCCAAAACAGCACGCATGTCTTTAGACATGCAGAGGAAATATTTTTTCTGCATTTTTTTGATCGTTTCATCAATTAAACTCACCACATTCTTATCTTGCTTTTGAATAAAATGATCAATAATTCCTTCATTAAAAGCAGCAATAACTATTTTTTCATGCCCCTTATCGGTTAGTAGAATTTTCTTAATCGGTTTATTAGCAAGCTTACGACACAGGTCTATTCCCGTCATGCCAGGCATATCGTAATCAACTACCACGACTGAGATTTCTGAAAAACGTTTTGGATTGTAAACTTCATCTTGTACTGTGGCTAAGTTAAGCGTGACTGTTTGATTTGTGATGGGATTACCACCAAGCTCTTGTGAAAAATCAAAACTACGCTCACTAAGATGACTTGAGTCTTCAGAATTTTTAATACAAGCCAATGCATCATGTGGGAAAGAAAATAATCTAAGCGCTAACTGGTTATCCAGCTGCAAACTAAAATTCGTTAAAAAAGCGGTACTATCATCAACCAAAATAGCAGTAGTCGGATAAGAGTAAATCGGAATCCCTGTACTACGCATGCGTCTAACTCCTTTATGTTAAATCAATTATACCGAAAAAGCTGACTGTAAACTAGAGATCACCCCATAAGCTTTGCACGAGTGTTAATGCAGCTAAACCCGCTGTCTCACTGCGTAAAACTCGAGGGCCTAATAATACACTGGTAATACCTTGCTGCTTCGCCTGCGTAACCTCTTCTGGGCTAAAGCCGCCTTCAGGGCCAATCATTAAACTAATATGACGAATAATCGTTAGCTGGTTTAATGTTTGGTTAGCACCGGGATCTAATATAACGGTATTTTTATCAGCCTGCTTGAGCCAAGCAGCGAAAGAAAGGGGAGCGTTAATGCACACCATATCACTTCGGCCAGATTGCTCACAAGCACTCACCGCTATTTTTTGCCAGTGCACTAATTTTTTAGCAGTGCGTTTTTCATCTAACTTTACATTGCCGTATTGTGTAAATAATGGCGTTAGTTCACTAACACCCAACTCCGTTGCTTTTTGGATCACAAAATCCATCTTTTCACCTTTACAAATACCTTGCACTAAATGCGTGTGTAAAGGAGATTGGGTTACTCTATCACTAGTGTCATGTATTTGCACCGCAACACTTTGCTTGCTGAGATTAGCGACCGTGCCAAAATATTCAGCACCATTACCATTAAACAAAACAATCATATCACCAACTTGCATACGCAACACTGTACGCACATGATGCGCCGCATTAACATCTAATTGCACGTCGGCATTAACAGTAAGCTCAGCTTGGCAATAAATTCTAATATCACGCATGTAATAGTTCCGTTAGCAAAGCAAAATTATTTAAAGCAAAAAAGTGTGCTTGCTGATAGCCCTGCGTGTTTAGCGTATCTAATAGATTTTTATAGAAGGTTAATTTTTCAGCGACATTTGCCTGCTGCAAAACATCCGGCACCGTAATGTCCACAGAATGCAGAAATGTTTGCACCGATTTAAAATCATCAATTAATAATAAACCTGGAAGAATAGGGCATAGTTGTTGTTCTTGTGTCGGCAACACGTCAGCAGTAAAACAAATCTGTGATACCGCCTTATCTGCACCAGCATCAACCTTGTCTATAAAGGCCTGCTCTGTTGCCAAATAATTATAGCTAACATAGACCGTCCAACGATTAGGAAAAGTCTTGTGAATATAGCGAACGGCATCACAAACGCTCATATCACCGGCGCCATCTCCGTGAATTAATAAAACAGTATCAATGCCACGTTCAATATAATCAATCAAACATTCTTTTAATAAGGCTTCCGTTTTATTACCCACAGGAATATGCGGCACCAACTTAGTCTTTGTTTTCTCTTGCAACAAATCAATTAAGAATAATTGCTGCAACAAGTTATTATGGCAAGTTAAGCTAATAAATTCTGGCTTAAAATCTAACATCACATCATGCTGCTGCACTAACTCTTTTAAGCTCGCATCATTTTTAGGCGTTATCAGTTCATAACTAAAACGCATGGTTAATAACGATAATGTTCTGGTTTATAAGGCCCTTCACTTTTAACGTTAAGATAATCGGCTTGCTCTTCGGTGAGTTGAGTTAAATTAACACCTAGTTTTTCCAAATGTAAGTGCGCGACTTTCTCATCAAGATGTTTTGGTAAAATATACACTTGCTTGTCATAATTAGCTGTATGCTTCCACAGCTCAATTTGTGCCAATACTTGATTGGCAAATGATGTTGACATCACAAAGCTCGGATGACCTGTCGCACAACCCAAATTAGCCAAACGACCTTTAGCCAATACAATAATACGTTTTCCATCCGGGAAAATAACGTGATCAACTTGTGGCTTAATTTCTTCCCACTCGTATTTTTGCAATGACGCGATATCAATCTCATTATCAAAGTGACCAATATTTAAAACAATCGCTTGGTTTTTCATGGCCTGCATGTGGTCATGCCGAATAACGTCTTTATTACCTGTGGTGGTTACAAAAATATCTGCATCTGCGACAACATCCTCCAAACGAACCACATCGTAACCTTCCATAGCAGCTTGTAATGCACAAATAGGATCAATCTCTGTTACTCTAACCCGAGCACCTAGACCCGAAAATGCTTCTGCCGCTCCCTTACCGACATCACCATGGCCTAAGATAACCACGGTTTTACCTGCGACCATAACATCTGTCGCACGCTTTAAACCATCCATCATTGACTCACGAATACCGTATTTATTATCAAATTTCGACTTAGTCACCGAATCATTTACGTTAATAACAGGCACTTGAAGCTCGCCATTTTCAGCCATTTGATACATACGCTGAATACCAGTCGTCGTTTCTTCGGTAATTCCTTTCACTTGTTTCAATAATTCAGGATACTTTTCATGCATCAGCAAAGACAAGTCACCACCATCGTCTAAAATCATATTAGGGTGCCAGCCATCTGTGCCATTAATCGTTTGCTCAATACACCACTCGTATTCTTCTTCAGTTTCGCCTTTCCAAGCAAAAACGGGCACGCCAACAATAGCAATGGCCGCTGCTGCCTGATCTTGAGTTGAGAAAATATTACATGAAGACCAACGCACTTCAGCCCCAAGCGCAATTAAAGTTTCAATTAACACAGCGGTCTGAATCGTCATATGCAAACAACCTGCGATACGCGCGCCTTTTAAAGGCTGCTCCACTCCATACTCTGCCTGCAATGCCATTAAACCTGGCATTTCCGTTTCGGCAATGGCGATTTCTTTACGCCCCCAATCAGCTAAGCTGATATCAGCCACCTTATAATCATTGGTTGTTTGTGGCATAGCTTGAGTCGTCATTTAATATATCCTCTATTCACTGAAAAAGGAGTCTATTCTAACGGAAACAGATTTGCATTGCACCTGATTCATCATTGAAAGAAGCTCATGAGCTCATATTAATAGTCATTATTATTTGGAGATTTTCACCACATGGATCTGATTAATTTTACTTCAGACAATTTGGCCTCTGGAATATCATCACAAATCCTTTGTTCTGCGGCTTCCTTAAACCCCCATTTAAAATAGAATTTTTTAGCTTCTACATTTTTATCCAGAACCCAAAGAAAAACATCAATTTCATCATGTAATTTCAAGTTGTCTAGCATCCGCTGTACTAATGCTGCTCCAATACCTTGACGGAAATAAGCGGGCGCAATATAAAGCGTATGAAGCTCTACTAATAGGTTCTTTTCGGATTCACAAAGCACTTCAAAATAGGCAAAACCAATAATTTTATTCATTTCATTAGAAACAACAATAATCGAATTTGGGTCATTCACTATAACCTTTTCCCATAACTTTCTTTTGTATTTTACATTATAGACATCATCAAGCAAAGGCCTGGAGATAAAATCTCTATAAGCTAACTTGGCACTTTCAACATGGATGCTTGCAATTTGAAATACATCTGATACTTCAGCATTTCTAAAATAAACTGATGACATTTGATTATCTAACTCTAGTTAAAAATGGACTTAAAACACTGCATGATTTTTCTATCGACGCATTAAAAAATAGAGAAAAAACAAGGGCAGGAAGAAGACAATAACCCTCAGCTCCCCAATAGCCATCTTTGATGATCACCTGCTTCACCCTTAAACTAAATGACTATAAATATTTTTTAAGTAGCTCGGCCTTATCTGTTTTTTCCCAAGTGAAGCTTGGTAAGTCACGACCAAAGTGACCATAGGTCGCTGTAGAACGGTATATTGGTTTTAATAAATCGAGCATTTTAATAATGCCGCCTGGACGCAAGTCAAAATGTTCTCGAATTAAAGCTACGATTTCTGCATCTGGTAATTTACCGGTACCAAACGTATCAATACTAATTGAAGTTGGCTCAGCAATACCAATTGCATAAGAAACTTGAATTTCACAACGCTCGGCTATGCCGGCGGAAACAATATTTTTTGCAACATAGCGGGCAGCATAAGCTGCACTTCTATCAACTTTTGAAGGATCCTTGCCTGAAAAGGCACCACCACCGTGACGTGCCATACCACCATAAGTATCAACAATAATTTTTCGCCCAGTTAAACCACAATCACCTTGCGGTCCACCAACCACAAAACGGCCCGTTGGATTAATAAAGTATTTTGTCTCTGGAATTAACCAATGCTCAGGTAACACAGGCTTAATAATTTCTTCACGCACAGCTTCTATTAAATCCTTTTGACTAATGTCTGGATAATGCTGGGTTGATAACACGACAGTATCAATAGCGATTGGCTTGTGATTTTGATAACGGAAAGTCACTTGGCTTTTCGCATCGGGGCGCAACCATGGCAAAGTGCCAGCATGGCGAAGCTTAGCCTGTTGTTGCATCAAACGATGTGCATAGGTAATCGGTGCCGGCATTAATACATCGGTTTCATTACTCGCATAGCCAAACATTAAACCTTGATCGCCCGCACCTAAATTAAGTAAATCATCAGCATTAACGCCTTGAGCAATATCGTTACTTTGTTTGCCGATAGCCGAAAGCACCGCACAAGAACCACCATCGAGGCCAACATCAGACGAGGTGTAACCTATACTTGAAACCACCTCACGTACAATCTCATCTAAGTCTACCCAACTATTGGTACTGATTTCACCACCAACGACAACCATGCCGGTTTTAGTAAAGGTTTCACAAGCAACCCTGGCTAAAGGATCTTTAGCAATAATCGCGTCTAATATCGTGTCCGATATTTGATCCGCAATTTTATCTGGATGCCCTTCAGAAACAGATTCTGAGGTAAATAAAGAAAAATTAGCCATGAGTGAGCCTATACAATAAAAAGAATGATGAATTGTACACGATTTTTATTATTTTGTCTGAGGCTCCGTAATAAAACCAATGACTAAAGACGAAAAGTGAATCTAAATATCACGCCCAGCCTGGAAACATATGCAATAACCCAGCACCCAACATATCAAAAGCAATAGCCGTTAGAATGAGGCCCATAATACGTGTTGTAATTTGAATAGCCGAAGCACTAACCACGCGATTGAACCAAGAGGCAAAATAAAAGCAACAACCAATAATAAGACTTAAGAAAATCACAATGCCCGTCATAAACAGCTTATCAGTGAAAATATGATCAGCTGGCAATGTTTGAGTGTGAATAATAATAGTCGTAATAGCACCAGGACCCGCAATAAGAGGAATAGCCATTGGGACAATTGCAACGGAATCACTCGCCTTAGCCTCTTCATGTTCTGATTTACTGTAATGCAAACTACTGTGCTTTTTGCCAGAATCAGCATTGTGACCATTTAGCATTGATAACCCCAATAGAATAATAACTAAAGCACCAGCGACTTGAAACGCACTTGTAGAAATTCCGAAGCCATCTAAAATAATGTGCCCCGTCCAAACAACAACTATCAAAATAATAAGAATACCAAGAGCACAAGTGATGGCGGCTTTCTTTTGCTCAGCAAGTGATTTCTCTTGAATAAGACTAATGAAGATAGCCAAATTACCAATGGGATTGGTGATAGCGAGCATTGAGATGAAAGAAGTAATATATACGTGCATGTCTCGTCTATCCTATTGATTGGATGCTGCAGTTTATAACTTATCTTTAAACGAAGCAAATAGATGCCGCTTACCTAATGCTGAACCACGCCTTATACAAACCTTATTTCTTCATTAGAATGAACACCTCGACAATGATTCAATATTTGAATCAATTATTAATATTAATTCATTATACTTAATCCTTTGCATTTGATATTCTCCCTCTTAATCAGAATAAAGCCAACTTAGAGGCCCTAATGAGTGAAATATTAACAATTAAAGGTTTAAGCAAATCGTTCCACGATGAAGTCGTGTTAGAGCATATTGACCTAACTCTAAATAGTGGCGACATTAAAGTCTTGATTGGCAAAAGTGGCTCAGGTAAAAGCACACTGCTTAAATGTATTAATCAACTTGAACAAGCTTCGAATGGCAGCATTGATGTAATGGGCCAGCATTTTGATTTCAGTAAAACACAAAAAAACAACAAACCCGCCTTGAAAGAGTTACGCAAGAATGTGGGTATGGTATTTCAGCATTTTTGCTTATGGCCTCACTTATCAGTTCTAAAAAATCTTAGCTTAGCACCCGTTAAATTAAAGCTAATGTCCAAACAAGAAGCCGAGCAACAAGCCGAGGAGCTCTTGCACCGTTTTGAACTAAGCCACAAAGCCTCTGCCAAACCAAGCAGCTTGTCTGGCGGTCAACAGCAACGTGTTTCAATTGCCAGAAGCTTAATGCTTAAACCTAAAATCATGTTATTTGACGAACCCACTTCAGCGCTCGACCCAGAAATGACACAAGAAGTACTGAACATTATTACCGAATTAAAAAGTGACAACATGGCCATGCTGCTTTGCACACATGAAATTGGTTTTGCCAAAGCCATCGCCGATGAAATTTACTTTCTACAAAAAGGGCGCATCATTGAATCTGGCACAGCATCAATTATTGATAGCCCACAAACCGATGAACTAAAACAATTTCTACAGCACACGTATCATTAAAAGGAAAAAAACATGAAGAAACTAGGCTTAAGCTTACTCTTGTTAATCATTAGCTGCTCGCAATTCGCATATGCAAAGCAAACACTGACCTTTGCCACAGAAGCAACCTACCCGCCTTTTGTTTCCATGACCGCAAGCGATAAAATGGTTGGTTTTGGCCCAGACTTAGTGCATGCGCTTTGTAAAATCATGCAAACTAATTGCCAATTAGTTAACGCGCCATGGGAAAGCTTAATTCCAAGCTTAAAAATGGGTAAATACGATGCCTTATTTGGCGGTATGGGTATTACACCAGCCAGAAAAAAAGTCATTGATTTCAGCTTACCTTATTATCAGAATGCAATGGCTTTTGTTGCCAACAAAAGCACTCACTTTGTCCTAGAACCACAATGGCTAAAAGGTAAAACTATCGGCGTGCAAGGTGGCACAGCTTTTCAAAATTACCTGCAAACAAAGTTTGGAAAACTCATTACAATAAAAACCTATGCCAGTAACATGGCCGCTTTAATGGATTTAAAAGCAGGCAGAGTAAATGCTGTGTTTTTAGACAAGCCCGTTGCAGTAACCTGGCTACAAAAACCTGACAGCCAAGCTTATACCACCATTGGCAATATCACCTCGGTGAAATTTTTTGGCCCTGGTAATGCTATCGCCATCAACCAAGGCAATACAGCTCTACAACAAAAAATTAATGTTGCCATAAAAACGATGCAAACTAATGGTCAGCTAAAAAAACTACAAACGAAATGGTTCGGTAAATAAACATGCATTCTTTTTATGCCAATATCTTATTCGCGACAAAAACAACGCTTGGTATTTCTTTATTATCACTGTGTGTAGGTTTACTTTTAGGCTTACTGTTAGCACTGAGTGAAATATCACCCGCTTGGCTAAAAACCACTATGAATGCTTGGGTGATGTTGATTCGGGGCTTGCCTGAAATATTCATTCTTTTTATGTGTTATTACGGCTTAACTCTATTATTAAAAAAATTTGCAGGGCATTATGTAGATCTAAACCCCTTTGTCTGTGGCGTGATTGTATTAGGGATCGTCTTCTCTGCTTATGCTAGCCAAATATTTATTGCGGCACTGCATGCTATTCCTCAAGAAGATTTACTCGCCGCCCAAGCACTCGGACTAAATAAGCCAACTATCTGGCTGTCTATCATCATGCCTCAACTATTTCGCCATGCATTAACTGGCTTATTAAATTTATGGTTAGTTTTATTAAAAGATAGTTCCATCGTCTCATTAATTGGCCTACATGATATTATGAATGTTGCGCATGTAGCGGCGTCCGAAACATTTAAACCTTTTAACTTTTATTTATTTGCCGGTGCTATTTATTTATTTTTAACGTTCATCTCTGGATTTTTAGGTAAAAAATTAGAAACGAAATTGGCTTTATAGGTATAACATGTTTTCAATTATCACTCAAAACTACTCGGCTATCTTAGATGGAATTGGCACCACCTTATTCTTGCTCATTATTTCACTTTTGGCTGGGCTAATTTTATCGGTAACGTTTGCAGCCATAAAATATTATCGCATCCCCGTTCTTAAGCAAGCCGTCGATACTTTTGTGTTTTTTATCAGAGGCACACCTTTTTTAGTGCAGCTATTTTTAATTTATTATGGCCCGTTTCAATTTCACTGGATGACACATTCTTGGTTGGGCATTCCCTTTAAATCCGCTACATTCTGTGCTTTATTAGCGCTCATCTTTAACACCACGGCTTACACAAGCAGCTTGTTTTATGGGGCTATGAGAAATTTACCTCAAGATGAAGTAACGGCAGGCACGGCCTTGGGATTATCTAACTGGCAAAATTATGTGTATATCATCTTGCCTCGATATTTTGTCCGCATTTTACCAGTCTATAAAAATGAAGTGATCATGTTATTAAAATGTACGTCACTTGTTAGTACAATCACTATCTTAGATGTTATGGGCGTTATGCGTCAAATCATGACGCAAACCTACCAAACTATTCCCAGCTTATTAATTGCCGGTATTATTTATTTAGTGCTAGCCGTAGCGCTTAACGCCGTCATGAAGTTTTTTTACTCAAAAAAACTCCATAAGGTTAAAAATGCTTTGCTTTCTCACGTTCACCAGATTTCACTCTTATTTCTCCATTATTGAAATCAATGCTCGTATTAACGTGAGCTGCAAACCATTTTTGTAAAACTGAGCTCCCCCTACAGCAATATCTATTCCATGGGAGGAAGATCTCTAGGCTCAACTGGATGATCATTGCCGTCATTATCATGTGAGCCATTATCAGTCTCGCCATTATTATGCCGCTCTACAGGTAATCCCTCAGGGTTAGAGTCATTCGGAGAGTCCGTTTTAGGCTCAATAGTAACAGGTGCTGCAACAACATGCTGTACCACAGATCCATCTCCTTTTGGTACATTCAGAGTCTCATCCGGGGCTTTATCAGTTCCCTCTGTAAAAGTATTCACCTCTTGAGTTAGATCCTTTATATGTGCTGTCAAAGCATTTGCTTTTTGCTGGCGTGAGCCCTCAGTTAGTGAGAGTTTTGATAAAAAGCTTTTGAAAAAATCTTTTACACGCGCAGTTGTACCGCCAGATTCGATAGAGGTGTAGATATCACCTAAACTAGTATGAGCCTCTTGCAAATCAGATGTTGTTGATTCTAGCTTAACTAATTGCTCAACTGATAATTGTTTTCCATCTGCTGTCTGAGCATCATAACTTTTTTTCAATGCCTTTGATGCCAATGATAATGCACCATAAGCTTCTCCATAAGCTTTGCGCAAGGAGGCCTTCCCTTTGCTCGGCATAGGTGATTGACTAACATCTGTATTTAATGACGTAAGGCTCTCAGATGCACGCTCATTCAGCACTTTAGCATAAGATTTTACATACTCATCATAAAAACTCTCAACATTCTTTTCGTTTGTTCCACTTGGAAAGGCAGTGTCACTGCTTGGATCAGCTACACTTTTTAAGCTATCTAAAAAGCTAAGCTGGGCTTTTGGATCCATATCTTTAGTTAAGTCAAGTAAGCTATCAACACTAGCCGTGTTTGCAGCATCATCATCCGACCATTTTTTTGCTATTCTAGACACTAGTGTATTAGCCATTGCCGCACCAAATGTTTCTGGCTTACCCTCACCATCTTTGCCGGTCACTACGGATAAAAGGTTGGTTTGCTCGTCGGCAGGTAATTTTGAAAATGCTTCGAAAGTATCTGTTAACTCGGCCGGAGATGTAAATTTACTCATTTTCCCCAACACAGCTTCTTGAACTAACGTACCCTGGGCAGATCCAAGATAATAAGCTGCGTCTGAATCAGCCGGCAAAGCACTAATAGCAACCGTAGAAGCACCAAGCGTTGTCGCAAGACTAGGCCAATCAATCTGCCCTTCTGGCAGCTCACCTGAAGCTGTTTGTGTTTTTAATACATCAACATATGCGGCAAAATCACCGGGCGCTGCCTTTTCTTCTGCAAATTTATCCCCCATAGAGATAACCGCATTCATTCTATGGTATTGACTATTCTGCGCATCTGTCAACTTACCGGATTTCTCCAAGCTCGTTAAGTTCTGCTCTATAACATCCAGATTTTTGTTCGTTAATGCACCCCATGCTTTACCAGACAAATTTTCTAAACTATCTAAATAACGTCCTGCAGTATCAGAGGTAATCTCGCCAGTGTTAACCGAAGAGACCAAACGCTTAACTGAAAGTGGCGGCTGAGAAGTGCTCTGCTCGGGTCCGGTAACGGTGGGGGAGCTCTCATTGGCAAAGACTACCGTGCTATTTAAGCCCAATAGAGCAACACAAATAACAGCCGTTTTACTAAAATTAAAATTGATCATGAGCTACCTCTTTTATTAACTATTCATGTATGCGTTCAGACACGCTAAAAATTTACTAAAAATACAACATGAAACTTGGTTAATTTTGTAGTCATAAAATGTTCCCCTTTCCATGCAGCTCTTAAATTTCATTTCCATATACTTGAAAAGTATAGTGCATTAGCCTGAGATTTCCACAACTCAGAGAATTTATTTTGCTGGCTTGTTTAAAAATCACACGCTAACTATCAACCACTTCAATTTTACTGACTCGTTGATAACCACGTGGTAATTTATTACCTCGTTGTGCCCGCTGGCCACGATAATGCTCTAGGTCTTTCATTTTTAAGCTGATATGACGGGTGCCAGAATACAGCTGTAAAATTTGATTCGGCTTAACAATAGCAACATCAATCACAAATTCTTCTCGTGTTTTATACTTGGCCGTAGGCACGTTAATAATTTTATTACCTTTGCCTTTAGCAAGCTCTGGCAGCTCGGAGATTGGAAACATTAATAACCGACCGATATTCGTCACGGCAACGATCTGATCCTTTTTTAAATCTGTGACTGGCGTAATGGTGAGCACGCGACCAGCTTCTGGCACTTTAATCACGGCTTTACCACTTTTGTTTTTTGTCATTAAGTCTTCGATTTTTGCAACAAAACCATAACCTGAGTCGGCTGCTAATAAAACGGTTTGTTCGTTTGCGCCCATTGTTACTGCGTCAAAACCAC
>JAWUYR010000029.1:0-21565 GCA_034110705.1 Gammaproteobacteria bacterium
AACCGAGCTTGAGCTTAGCGCTAGCTTCAGTGCTTCAGCTTTATATTCTGCCGTATATTTTCTTGCGTTTTTTGACATATGTCACCTCTTTGTTTTTCATAGTTTAACAAATTGGTGTCCACTTTTATGGGGGAAGATTAGAGCAGTAGTTAATCCATAGTCGTCAATAGTCTGTGTGTTTGGCATTTTGTTTACCTTATCTTAAATTCTTCGACACAACATAGCTAGTCTTATTAAGGTGAGTAATTTAGGTTAATTCAATTTTGAGGGCGATTAAAGGGTGAGCTGTGGAATATTGGGGCAGTTTTATACTTTATTTTCTCAACCATAGCTCGAAACACACCAAATTACTGACCTATTTCTAGCCATGTCTGGCAAAATGGGGAGATCCGTGGGGAGTTTTTGGGGAGTTTTGTAGACATAAGCAGACATTCGCTGACATTTTCAAAAAGATCAAATTGTTGCTAACTATTTCATTTTATGTGTCTTTCTATGTCTAGGCGTGTCTGTCTATGTCATCAAATTGGCGGAGAGGGAGGGATTCGAACCCTCGATACGGATTAACGTATACACACTTTCCAGGCGTGCGCCTTCAGCCACTCGGTCACCTCTCCACATATTACTTCGTTGCTTAGCGGGTCTAAGCACCCATCCATGGTGTATCACCCAGCTTGGCTTCCGTGCTTCGCGTTCGTCCGGAGTATGTCTTTTTCTTTGCACGAAAAAAATATAAACCTTAGGGTGCAGGAATCTACCAGATATTAGGGTGGGTGTGCAAGTTTCTTATTTAAGTAGTAGCTGGTTCAATAATTCTAAGTATAACTTAGGTAGTTGAATAACTTGCTCTACCGGAACATGTTCATTTATTTGGTGTGCGGTTTTGTTGCTTACGCCTAACTCTATTACTTGTGCGCCTGTTGGGGCGATGAAGCGGGCGTCGGATGTGCCGCCGCCGGTTGAGTTTTCTGGGGTGATGCCGCAGACGGTTTTAATGGCTTGTGTGGCGGCTTCTACTAGTTTTCCAGCTGGTGTGTAGTATGGGTGGCCGGAGAAGCTCCATTGTAGGTCGTAGTTTATGTCGTATTTATTTAAGATGGTTTCAGTGCGCTCTTTTAATTGCTCAACGATAACTTCTGGTGAGTAGCGGAAATTAAATCGTAGATTGGCTGAGCCTGGAATAATGTTGTTGGCGCCGGTGCCTGAATTGATATTTGATAGTTGTAGGCTGGTGGCTGGGAAATCTTTGTTGCCTTTGTCCCAAGTGGTTGCGATTAATTCGGCCAAAGGGGCGAAGAGTTGATTAATAGGATTGGTGGCTAGATGTGGATAGGCGATGTGGCCTTGTTTGCCTTGTATGGTGAGGTTACCACTAACACTGCCTCGCCGACCATTGCGTAATATGTCGCCCAAAATCTCGGTGCTACTCGGTTCGCCGGTGATGCAGTAATCAATTTTTTCGTTTCTTGCTTCAAGCCGCTCTACAACATTGGGCACACCAAGCTCATCCATTTCTTCTTCTGCTGAGGTTAGCATAATCGCAATAGAGCCTGGAAAATCAGGGTTTTTCTTCACGAATTCAATACAGGCTACTACAAAGCCGGCAACGCCCGTTTTCATATCGCAAGCGCCGCGGCCATATAAAAGGCCGTCACGAATTTCAGGTTCAAAAGGGGGGCTGTCCCATTCTGTTAATGGGCCGGTTGGCACGACATCGACATGGCCTAAAAAACAAGCTAATGGTTTTTGGCTGCCGTAGCGCGCCCATAAGTTTAATGCATCACCACAGGGGATTTTTTCAATGCTAAAACCAGCTTGCTCTAATAAAGGAATAAGATGTTCAATACACTCGGCACCTTGTGGGGTGACAGTAGACATGGACATGAGTTTTTTACTGAGTTCAAGAACATCTAACATACGCTTATCCCGGTGGTAATTATTATTTTAATGTTGTGTAGGTATCAATATCAAAGCCGACAAAAACGTGATTGCCTTGTTCTATAATCGGCCGTTTAATGATGCTCGCGTTATCTAACATTAATTTAATGGCATTGGTTTTGTTAATGCTCTCGCGTTCGCTTTCTTGCAATTTGCGCCACGTCATGCCACGCATGTTAAGTAGTATTTTCCAGTCTATGCTTTTTAACCACGTTTCAATTTGTTTTTTAGTGGGGGCTTCTTTTTTGAAATCATGAAATTCATAAGCGACGCTGTTGTCGTCTAAAAATTTACGCGCTTTTTTAACGGTGTCGCAATTTTTAATGCCGTACATTTGCAACATTATTTAATGCCTCGTAGTAATTCGTTTAAGTCGACTTTGCCGCGTGTTTTTTCATCAACTTGTTTTACGATAATAGCAGCATACATGCTATGCGTGCCATCTTCAGATGGCATGTTGCCAGGCACTACGACAGAACCTGCTGGTACGCGACCGTAGAAAACTTCTTTGGTTTCGCGGTTATAAATTCGCGTGCTTTGGCTTAAGTAAACACCCATAGAGATAACGGAGCCACGTTCTACAATAACACCTTCAACAATTTCCGAGCGCGCACCAATAAAGCAATCGTCTTCAATAATGGTTGGGTTCGCTTGTAATGGTTCTAGCACGCCTCCGATGCCGACACCGCCAGACAAATGCACATTCTTACCAATTTGTGCGCATGAACCAACGGATGCCCATGTATCTACCATGCAGCCATCATCGACATAAGCGCCAATGTTAACGAAGCTTGGCATTAGAATACAGTTTTTACCAATGTAGCTGCCAGTTCTGGCAATAGCACCTGGTACAACACGGACTTGATCATTTTGAAAATCAGTAGCGGAATAATCTGAATATTTGAGTGGTACTTTGTCGTAAAAAGTTAGCGGGCCAGCATTCATGACTTCATTGCCATAAATACGAAATGATAATAAAATCGCTTGTTTAATCCATTGGTTCACTTGCCATTGACCATCAACTTTTTCGGAAACTCGTATTTTGCCTTGATCAAGTTGTTGCAAAACGTCAATAATAGCGGCTTTGACTTCGGGTTGAACTGAGTCCGGTGTGATTTCAGCGTGATTGGCGAAGGCTGTTTGAATGGTGTTTGCTAATTCTGTCATGGTGAGTTCCTTTATGAGTAACCGCTATTCTAACTAATTATATAAAGACTCGCCAGCAGTTTGATTTTGTGGGACAATTTGTAGCTGATACTAAATTAAACAAGTCACAAAGTGAGCATTAATGGGTAATTTACAATTCAAGTATGTCGTAAGTCGTGTCAAATTTTATTTAAGATTTTGACTGCCAGAAATGTTACGTAAACCAAAAGTATGGTTAACTATTGTTATAGTAGACGTTTTGCTAGCTGCCGTTATCTGGACGTTAATCTTTCGTAGTGAAATACCAAAAGGTTACGCTGTGCAGCCAGTGTCAGTAGAAGTTACCGCGGCAACTCAACAAACTATTCCGGTGAGTATTGATGCTTTAGGCAGCTTAAGTGCTGTGCATGAAGTTGATGTTAGCCCTGAGGTTAATGGGCAAGTTGCGAAAATTGAATTTACTAATGGGCAAAGCGTACAAAAAGATAAAGTGTTATTTCAATTAGATGATTCCGTAGCACAAGCACAATTGTCTGCTGCAGAAGCAAAGTTTCATTTGAGCCAGTCAGATTTTAAACGAAATCGTCGTTTGTTAGCGCATGATGCTTTGTCAGAGCAAGCACTCGACAAGGCCAAAGAAATTATGGCTGAAAATAAAGCGATGATGAAAGAGAAAAAGTTGTTGGTTGAGCAAATGCGTTTGGTTGCGCCTTTCTCGGGTACTTTGGGCAGCCGCACGGTGAGCCAAGGACAGTATGTTGCGGTTGGACAAACATTGGTGAAGCTTGTTGATACGAGCACTTTAAAAGTCGTTTATTCAGTGCCGGAAACTTATTTATCACAATTGAAGTTAGGGCAAGTGGTGGAAATTAGTTCTGATGCTTTGCCAGGTGAATCGTTTTCTGGTGTGGTGAGTTATGTTTCGCCGTCTATTGATGTCACGACACGTAGTGTGGAAGTGCATGCTTCGGTACCTAATAACGCCGATCAATTAGCACTTGGGATGTTTGTTAAAGTGACTCAAGAATTAAGTGAAAGGCCGGATGCTATTGTTGTACCTGCTGAGGCATTAGTCGCGACGATTACCGGTAGTGAAGTTTATACCATCGATGATGGCCGTGCGGTGGAAACGTCCGTTAAGATTGGTGCGCGCTGGCAAAATAATGTTGAGATAACGTCTGGGTTAACGAAAGGGCAGCAAGTGATTGTTGCGGGCCAACAAAAGTTGCGTGATGGTACCCCGGTGCAAGTTATTGCTAGCAATGGTAAACAATCGTGAATTTACCCCAGTTTTGCATACGTCGCCCCGTTTTTACGATTGCCATTACGTTAGTTTTGGTGATTGTGGGTATTATTTCTTTTAACCGTTTATCCGTGCGTGAATTTCCTCGTTTAGATAAACCAGTGGTTAGCATTCGCACTAATTTTACGGGTGCAAGTGCTAGCTTAATGGAAAATGATGTCACGACCCCGCTAGAAAATGCGATTGCTTCCGTCAGTGGTATTGAAACTATTCATTCAAAAAGTACTGAAGGGCATAGTAATATCAACATTGCGTTTCGTGATGATTACAATATCAACGTTGGTATGAATGATGTACGAGATAAGCTTTCTTCAGCGATTCGTCATTTACCAGAAGGCGCGGAAACCCCGATTGTTAGCAAGAATGATTCGGACAGTAGCCCTTCTATTATTGTTGCCGTAACAGACAGTAAGCGTAATGCATTGCAAATTACCGATTATGTAAATCGTTATATTAAGCCGCTCATTCAGCAAGTAGATGGTGTGAGTAATGTACGAATTTGGGGTGAACGCCCCTATGCTATGCGTATCTGGCTGAACCCGACTAAAATGGCTTCGCAAAATGTGACTGTGCCAGATATTGTGACGGCTTTAAAAGCACAAAATACTAATGTGCCTGCAGGTGAGATAAAAGGCATAAATCGAGATTATCCAGTTGTTGCCAATGCTAATTTAAGTAATGCAAAACAGTTTAATAATTTGATTGTGCGGGATAAGAATGGCTTTATTACGCGCTTTAAAGATGTTGCGCAAGTTAACGTGGGCTCAGAGAAAGTAGATAGTGCTTTTAGGATTGATGGCAACTCAGGTTTGGCCTTAGGGGTTATACTAGAGTCAACCGCTAACCCAATTGATGTATCGAATGGCGTGCAAAAAGCTATGCGTGAAATCAATGCAAGTTTGCCACCGAGCATGCACGTTAAAGTCGTGTATAACACGGCTGATTTTATTAATGACACTATTCATGAAGTGTATCGAGCTTTAGGTGAGGCTTTAATTTTAGTGATCCTTGTCGTGTTTTTATTTTTAGGGTCTTTCCGCTCCACTTTAATTCCTATTGTAACTATTCCTGTTTGCTTAATTGCTATTTTCGCTGGACTATATGCTTTTGGCTATAGTGTGAATACTATTACACTGCTAGCATTGGTATTAGCAATTGGCTTAGTGGTCGATGATGCGATTGTGATGCTAGAAAATATTTATCGTCATATTGAAAATGGTATGGAGCCGTTTGCAGCCGCACTAAAAGGCAGCAAAGAAATTGTGTTTGCGATCATCGCCATGACATTAACGTTAGTGGCTGTCTATCTTCCAATAGCCTTTACTGAAGGCTTAACCGGTATTCTCTTCCGTCAATTTGCACTCACTTTGGCGGGCGCTGTGGTTATATCTGGCTTTGTGGCGTTAACTTTATCACCGATGATGAGCGCACGTTTATTAAAACCGGTTGATAAAAGCAGTCGTTTTAGCCAGTGGTTAGACAAAGTTTTAGAAAACTTAATGACCTCGTATAAAAACTTATTACGTAAAGTATTAGCACATCGGCCATGGGTTGTGATTGCCTTGCTTCTTATGGTGGCGCTGGGATGGTGGTTACATAGCACTATGCCGTCTGAGTTAGCACCAACAGAAGACAGAGGGTCGATTCGAGGTATTATTAGCGCGCCAACTAACAGTAGCTTTGAATATACTAATCGTTATGCGAAACAAATTGAAGAAATTTATGCGAGTATTCCAGAGGCAAAAGGTTATTTAATGTCAGTTGGCTTTCCAACAACGTCTTCTGCGTTTTCTATTTTGTCGTTAAAGCCCTGGAATAAACGCGAGCGTTCTCAACAAGAAATCGTTAACGAGTTGCGTAAAAAATTCCGCCAAGTAGCAGGTCTTAATGCTTTCCCAGCGAGCTCCTCACCCTTTAGGCGTGGTGGTAGTAGCAACAATGGCATTGAAATGCGAATAATGAGCCCCAGTAGCTATGCTAACCTAGAATCGCTAACCAATAGTTTAGCCACAGAAATAAATAAGTATCCTGGCATTCTTAATGTAGATACTTCCATGAAAATGGATAACCAACAATTTAACATTCATATCAATCGTAATTTAGCCGCTGATTTAGGGGTTAACTTAACGGATATTTCTGATTCAATTGAAACGTTGTTAGGTGGGAAAGTTGTAACTTCGTTTGATTTTGACGGGCAAGGTTATAATGTGATGCTGCAAATGCAGCGTAAAGATTTAAAAGACTTACAAGGCTTAGATAAAATTTACGTGCGTAGTATCGATAATAAAATGATCCCATTATCGACATTAATTAATGTCACTCCAGAAGTGGGGCCTGTAATGCTACCGCATTTCGATCGGTTACGTTCAGATGATATTAGCGCAGATGTGGCACCAGGTTATACGGTAGGTGAGGTTGTTACTTATCTTCGAGCTTTTATGAAAACGCATTTACCTAATAATGCCAAATATACTTTTTCTGGCAGCGTAAAAGATTTTTTACAATCTCATAATCGCATGAATATGATTTTCTTGTTAGCTTTAGCTTTTATTTACTTAGTGCTTGCAGCACAGTTTGAAAGCTTTATTGATCCTTTTATTGTTTTACTTAGTGTGCCGTTGTCTATTGTGGGTGGTTTGTTTGTTTTGCGCTTAGCGGGCGGAACTTTGAATATTTACAGCCAAATTGGCTTGGTGACATTAATTGGCTTGGTAGCGAAACACGGTATTCTAATCACAGAGTTTGCCAACCAGATGCGTGCCGAAGGCAAAGACATTTATACTGCCGTGGTAGAAGCCTCTGCTTTACGCTTGCGGCCAATTCTTATGATAACATGTGCGATGGTGCTCGGTGCTTTACCTTTAGCTTTAGCGGGTGGCGCTGGGGCAATTAGTCGACAACAAGTTGGTTGGGTTATTGTTGGTGGCATGTCATTTGGTACGTTCTTCTCGCTTTTTGTCGCACCAACGGCGTATATATATTTAGCGAAATATCAGCGTAAAAATCGATTTTTAACAGAATCTGTTTAAAAAACCAGCTAAATCACAGCCTTTGTACATATTACAAACGAATTTTTGCAGGAAAAGAGAGTTTTGTTGTGTGCGACATTTCTTGAATGACTGTATGAAAAAGGGAAATATCTTTTAGTCTTTATCCTATTGAAAAACCAAGAGTTTTTCTAACTGATTGATTTCGATTGAGTTTTTTTAAAGCAATCTCTTAAAAGCAAAACTTAAAGTAAGCCGCATGGTAAAAACCATAGTAAAAACAGGTTGTTAGTTTGAAATCTTAGTGCTATATTTATTGTCCGGCTAAGGAAAGCGGCAAGGAAGCATAAAAGAGAAGGAAGCTCTTTTAGACTCAAGGATTGAGTTAGGACATGGAATGTTATTTGTGGGAATGAAGCACTTGGGTGTAATGTGCCTCTTTAAATTTTCCCTTTCGACGGTCTATTTAGACCGTCTTTTTTTTGCTTATTTTTTAGTGAGCTATTTTAATACAGTGATTTGGTCACTTTGCATCTACGTCGATTGTGTCGTCGTTTTGGCTCGGTATAATTATAAGTGTTGTTGTAATTTTAAATCAGCTTTTGAATGACGTAGTGCTTGTAAACACAAGAATCCCTGCGCAAAAAATAGTCAGAACAAGCTTTTCAACTCGATTTTCAAGCTCATTTCGTGTATCCTCAACAGCATATTACAGGCTTATATGATGCTTGTATAAGCGTTCAGAAACAATGAGTGAGGAGCACATTAATAAATTAAAAATGACAACTTTAGGTGCCGCGATATGCGTTGCTTTAGGTAGTATGGGAATTGCTGATGCGAGTGCATTCCAATTGTGGGAACAAGATGCTTCGGGTCTCGGTGAGGCACATGCTGGCGGTGCAGCAAAAGCAACTAATGCAAGTACTGAGTGGTATAACCCCGCTGGTATGGTGCGCATTAAGCAGGCACAAATTTCTACTGGTTTAACCGTGGCTAATACTAGTATTCCGTATAAAGGTACTATAGCCGTCAATACGGCTCAGGATTCGAATCCACAGGCGGTTAAAGTACAAGGTGGTGGATTAAATGTGGTTCCAAACTTTCATTATGTTATACCTTTGAGTGGTGGTGGGGCATTTGGTTTCGGTATCAATGTACCTTTTGGTTTGCAAACAGATTATGGCGATAAAACACCGTTACGATATGCGGGTACTTTTACTACTATACAAGCTGTTGATGTAACACCTTCAATTGCTTTTCCAGTTAATAAAGATTTATCTTTTGGTTTTGGTTTAGATCTTGCTCAAGTTAATGGTGAGTTTGATCAATACACAACATTGGGAACGGATACTGATACTAAAAGTACCAATACTGGAACTGGTTTAGCAACAGGCTTTCATGCTGGTTTGTTGTGGCAATTGAGCCCTGATACTCGGTTTGGTATTGCTTATCATTCGGCTTTGCAGGTTAATTTGAGCGGTACCAGCAAATTTAGTGGGTCATTAGCAAATATAGGTGCTGGTGGAACGCAAAAGAATCATGATTTATATACTGATTTCACATTGCCTGCTTCTACGATGTTGAGTGCGTTTCATCAGTTTAACTCATCTTTTTCAGCGATGGCCAGTGCAACTTATACGAATTGGGATGTGTTTGATAAACTCGTTTTAAATAATGTTATTACACCTTTTACAGATAAAGCCCAAGTGACGGTTCCTGAGCATTACAAAGCGACATGGAATTTAGCACTAGGGACTGATTTTCAAGTGAATCAAAATATGACTCTACAATTAGGAGCAGAATACGATATGTCTCCGACTAATAATAAAGATCGTAACATTCAACTACCAGATTCAAACCGAGTCTCTGCCTCAGTTGGTGCAACCTATCAATGGAGTAAAAGCTTGAAAATGGGTGTAGGTTATATGCATATATTTCCACAAACGGCTAAGATTAATAACGTGCAACCATTACCAGCGTCAGTGATTGTAACAACTGAAGGTAATGTTAAGAGCAGTGCTGATATTGTTGGAACACAACTTATCTGGAATATATAAATACGCAAGTATAAAAAAACGCCCAATATGGGCGTTTTTTTTAGCATAATACTATCAAATTATCATGCTTTGCTTAGAGTTACAGTAAGTGAAGGTCCTGTATTTGTAGTAGGATCAATGGTTACATTATAGCCAGTACTTTTCTGTACATTACTGATTGTTCCAATCGTATCACTAGACGATAGAGTAATAATACCTGAGCCATATGGCGTCTTTCTATCAGCAGAGTAGAAAGTACATGTTGCTGTTTCTTGCCCTTTTAAAAATTGGTTTTTCAAGAAAGCCCAAGGCACTCGAAAGGCAACCGTTGGTTTTAGTGTCGCGCCCTTGGTGCAGCTTACTTTAGATATGCCTAAAGCGTCAATATGATTAATTAGCATAAAGCCGCTAGCAGCATAAGCTGAAGCTGCGAATAAAGAACCTGATAAGATTGTTGCAAGAGCAATTGTTTTAATTTTCATGATTATCTCCAATAATTTTTAACGATGTTTAAAAAATAGCCAATTTCGGCTACTTGGTCGAACTATACACTGCTTGTACAAGTATGGCAATGATTAATGCCATAATATTGGACAGAATGCCGATTAGAATTGTTTATGTTGCAACCCATTGAAATAATTAAGAAATGTTGATCTAAATAGCCAGGATTTATATCAATATACATCGACTGCTCAGCTGGTATAATCAGCTTATTTGAGGATTACTATGAGTCAGACACCTAAACTTCGCGTTGCCGTATTATATGGCGGACGTTCAGGCGAGCATGAGATTTCAGCTCGTTCAGCACGTAATATTATCGAGCACTTGGATAAAACTAAATATGATGTCATTCCTGTGGGCATTGATAAACAAGGCCAGTGGCTGTTTAATGATATGTCTGTTTTTGAGAATACAACTGACCCTACAGCGCTTGCAATATCTAACGATAACTCCGTTGTTGCCATTCCACATGCTGACCCAACACAAGATCGGCATTTTGATGTCGTGTTTCCAGCACTGCATGGCAAGTGGGGAGAAGATGGTATTGTGCAAGGCTTGCTGGAAATGGCTGAATTACCTTATGTTGGTTGTGGTGTGCTTTCATCCGCGATGTGTATGGATAAAGATATCGCTAAACAGTTAGTTGATGCATTGGAAATTCCTGTGGTCGATTATTATATGGTCGACAAAGAAGTGCTCGAAGAGCCAGATGGTTTAGATGAGTTAATTGAAAATAATTTTTCATACCCTGTTTTTATCAAGCCTGCTAATGCGGGTTCCAGTGAAGGTGTGAGTAAAGTCTATGAATTTGAGGAGCTAGTACCAGCATTGGAGTTAGCTTTTAGCATCGATAAAAAGGTTTTGGTTGAGCAAGCGATAAATGCCCGCGATATTGAAATTGCTGTTTTGCAAAATAAAAAAGGTAGCGAGCCGCTAGTGAGTTCGATGGCGGGTGAGATTGTTAATGATAAAACAGAGTTTTACTGTAAAGAAGCTAAGTTCGAGGCCGAGTATTTTCCTGAGACCATTGTGCCGCCCAAACTGACCGAACATCAATTAACGTCGATTAAAGAATATGCACAAGATATTTTTACGGGTTTAGAATGTGAAGGCTTAGCTCGTATTGATTTCTTTATTGACCGAGAAGATGGCACGATTTACTTTAATGAAGTTAACACGATGCCAGGCTTTAATGAAATGAGTTTGTATCCTAGATTATGGCAAGAGTCCGGAATGAGTTATTCGGAACTGTTGGATCATTTGATTGAATTGGCCGTGAAAAAAGGGAAGAGATAGGTTCTATTTAAATATTCTCCCTCGCTAACAGTGGGGGGACTGTTGAGCAAAATGAAGGGGCACCATGTACAAAAAGACCATAGGCGCTAACATTGGTAACATCCTCGAATGGTACTACTATATTCTATATGGCTATCTTGCTCCCATCTTCGCTATGCAATTTTTCCCCGCAAAAAACCACTACACAGCCTTATTAGCCGCTTTCGCTACCTTCGCTGTTGGATATCTTAGTCGTCCATTAGGTGGCATTGTGTTTGGTCATATTGGTGACCGCTACAGCAGAGCACTGGCGATTAAAATTACTTTTCCTATCATGATGTGTTGTACCTTATTGCTTGGCTTCATGCCAACCTATCAACACATTGGTATTTGGGCACCGATCTTATTAACTGTATTACGCTTATTACAAGGCTTTTCTGCTGGTGGTCAGTCGACTGGCACCTATGTTTATGTCTCTGAGCATGCACCAGCAGGAAAGCGTGGTTTACATGTTGGTATCGCTTGGTCAACATTGACCTTAGGTATTTTATTAGGCTCATTAGTTTGTTTAGCTGTGTTCAGTTGGGTGCCTAAAAATCATTATATGTTAGCGTGGCGTATTCCATATTTACTGAGTATTATTTTTGCTATTGTATGGTGGTTTTACCGAAAAGCCATTGTCGACAATGATGTCATTGAAACTAAGCAGCAAGCTCACTTGCCCATTCATATTTTGCTTACTCAATATTGGCGGCCCTTATTACAGTCTATTGTTATCACCAGCTTTCCCTCGATTGCATATTATATGTTGTTAATCTTTGGCGTAACTTTTTTAAATTTACATGGGCATTTGAGTTTAGTCGAATCAATGAGCATCACTGCTGTGGGGATGGCATTAGGCATTATTTTAGTGCCCTTCATTGGCAGGTGGTCCGATAGAATAGGACGTAAACCAATAATGCTTCTTGGCGCTTTTTGCATGTTAGTACTTAGTTGGCCTATTTTTCATATGTTAACTTGGGGATATTATTGGATTAGTCTTATTGGGATTATGTTACTGATGGTTTGCAAGGATTTATATGCAGGTCCTGGTATTGCTAAAGTTACAGAGCTTTTTCCTCAGCAAATTCGCTTTACAGGCTTTGCTGTTGCATGGAATATTGCTAATGGGGTTTTTGGTGGTACGGTGCCGCTAATTTCGTTATGGCTAATTCATCATTTTAAATCGCCGATTGCACCTAGTTATTATTTGTTAGGATTTAGTGCGTTAGCTTTTTTTGTGGCGCTTGGATTGAAGAAGAGGGAAGGTTAGGGTGGGGGTATATTAAAAAGTAATCTTCCTCTATCCCACTTATCCTCGTGAAACTTGCAGTAATCTTATGCGACGTCTATCAGCATGTAGCACTTTAAAATGAAATTCACCAAAATCAAATTCTTCATTACGTTTAGGAATATGTCCAAGATGATTTAAGATAAATCCACCGATCGTCTCACAACCATCGTCATCTAATTTCGAGTTAAAATATTCATCGAATTCTTCAATCTCAACACTTGCTTTGATAATATAGTAACCTTCGTATTGTTTAATACCATCGTCTTCGTCATAGTCACTTTCATCTTCAATATTGCCGACGATTTGTTCAAGGATATCTTCCATGGTTACTAAACCACTCAACGTACCATACTCGTCGACTACAATCGCCATGTGTGTACGGCGTGTTTTAAATTCTGTTAGGAGTTTGTTGAGGTGTTGTGTTTCTGGTACAAACATGGCGGGTTGCACAATTTTATTAATATCAAATTTATCTTTTTGATCGGGCAAGGTGTATTTCAATAAATCTTTAGCCAGTAATACTCCTATGACATTCTCATCATCGGTATTGAAAACAGGATAGCGTGAATGTAAATGTAAATGCTCAATAACAACTTTAGTAATATCAACCAAGCTTTGGGTCGAAAGTACACTGACAAATTCTGTTTTCGGTAGCATGATATCACGCACTTGCATTTCTGTGATCTGTAACACGCCTTCAAGCATGGCCTCAGCCTCACTGTCGATAATCTTTTCTTGCTCGGCTTCGCGTAATGTCTCGATGAGTTGTTCACTAGTTTTTGGTTTTTTGGTTAAGTTGTTGAAAATTTTTTTAAAGCTACTCATAAGGGTTAGGATATCCTAGTTGCTGTAGTAATTCAATTTCTAAGCTTTCCATTTTATTTGCTTCAGCATCGTTTTGATGATCGAAGCCTACTAAATGTAAGCTGCCATGAATACTTAAGTGTGCCCAGTGTGCTAGTGGATCTTTTTGTTGTGCATCGGCTTCTTGCTGTATAACATCTGCACAAATCACCAAGTCGCCAATTATATGTTCTTCAATCACCATTCCTTCGAAAGCTTCAAAAGGAAATGATAATACATTAGTGGGCTTGTCTTTATGTCGGAATTGTTTATTTAATGCTTGGCTTTCTTTTGCATCAACGATAGCGATGTTAACGATGCCGGGTGCATGATTTTTTAAAGCGATATTAAGCCACTGCGTAAAGTCAGATTCCGCTGGTATGGCTTTATACTGACTGTTGTTTTGAATATTAACGGTGATTTTATTTTTCATATTTCTCATTTGCCTTTAATGATAAATTGAAAAGCGTTATTTTGAATATCAACATTTAATTTTTCGACAATATAGCGTATGTTCTCATCGAATTGACCATAAAAACTGTCTAGGCGAGGAGTGTTTTCTGGCCTTAGATTTAAGGTTATGTTTGTCGTCAAATTATTTTATGCTTGCTTAGTCTTAGGTTAGTATAGCGTAAAACGAGAGAGAGGGCGAGCCAGCGAGCTTTCCTTGTAAATACTTTCCCTCTACATAGAGGGCAGGGCTGGGGAGTCAAGGAGCGCTATCTATGCAGCTTGTTCGGCATCAGAGACTAAGTGTCCCCGCAATGAATTTGGTAGTGCTTCTTCAATGAAGACATTTACAAATTGCCCTATGAGTGATTTATTACCTTCAAAGTTGACCACACGATTATTTTCAGTACGGCCAGATACTTGAGTGTCATGCTTTTTAGCAACCCCATGAACCAGAATTCGTTGTTCAGTGCCTATCATGTCTTCACTTATTTGCATGGCTTGTTTGTTGATTAAATCTTGTAGTATTTTCAGGCGTTCTTTTTTTAATTCCATTGGAGTGTCATCTTTTAGTTTTGCTGCCGGTGTGCCTGGGCGAGCGCTAAAAATAAAACTATAACTATGGTCGATATTCATATCTTTGACTAAGTCTAATGTATCTTGGAAATCTTGTTCGGTTTCGCCTGGAAAGCCAACGATGATGTCGGTAGAAACAGCAATGCCTGGACGCAGTTTGCGTAGCTTACGAATTTTAGATTTGAATTCTAAACTGTTGTAACCGCGTTTCATGGCGGCTAAAATTCTATCCGAACCACTTTGTACAGGTAAGTGTAAATGTGCGGCTAATTCAGGCACTTCACCATAAGCATTAATTAAATTCTGTGAAAACGCGGTAGGGTGCGATGTGCTGTAGCGTAAACGATCAATTCCATCGATTGCGGCAGCATAGTCTATTAATAAAGCGAGATCGGCAGTGTCACCATTGTGCATTGTGCCTAGGTAGTCATTAACATTTTGTCCTAAGAAAGTGATTTCGCGAACGCCTTGTTCGGCTAAGGCTGCTGTTTCAGCTAACACATCATCAAACGGACGACTAATTTCAACACCACGTGTGTAAGGCACGACGCAGTAGGTACAATATTTACTGCAACCTTCCATGATAGAAACAAAGGCGGTGACGCCATTTGCTTTTGGTGCAGGGAGCTTGTCGAATTTTTCGATTTCAGGAAAGGAGATATCGACAACAGGTTTACCCGTTGCTTCAACTTGATCTAGCATATCAGCAATTCGATGAATGGTTTGTGGACCAAAAATAAAATCAACGTAAGGAGCACGTTTTAAAATAGCTGAACCTTCTTGGCTCGCGACACAGCCACCAACACCAATTTTGATATTTGGATTTTTGGCTTTAAGTTGACGATAACGACCTAAGTCAGAAAATACTTTTTCTTGAGCTTTTTCACGAATTGAGCAAGTGTTGATTAGGATTACATCGGCCTCGGTCATGTCCTTGGTTTCGACTAAATCGTGTGTCGATTCGAGTAAATTAGCCATTTGCTGTGAATCGTATTCGTTCATCGCACAGCCTTGGGTCTTGATGTAAAGTTTTCTAACGGGCATGTCAATCATGATGGTTATTCCTGGTGAAAAGGTGCGTTATTGTAGTGGTTTTGCCGAGAAAAATCTAGTATTGTAGTGGCTTATTGATGATTGTCTTATCGAGAAAATCATTTAAAATCAAATAATTACCTAGTTAAGGAAATCACTATGTGTCAAATGTTATTAAAAAATGCCACTTTACTCGATGTAAACCACAAAATGACGCCGGGTTATTCTGTCTTAATTGTCGATAATAAAATCAAACGAGTGGCGGATGGTGAAATTAAAGTCGATGATAATGTTCAGATCATTGATGTACAAGGTAAGACTCTCATGCCTGGCTTGATTGACGCACACATTCATTTGGGTATTCCCAGTATGACCTTCTCAGAAGTCTCGGCTGAGCCAATAAGTTATAAATCCATTTATGCCGCCAAAATGGCTGAATTGATGATTAAGCAAGGTTTCACAACGGTACGAGATGCTTGTGGAATTGATGTTGGTATTAATAAGGCGATTGAGCGTGGTTTAATTAAAGGCCCAAGAACTTTCTTTGCCGATAAAATGATTACTAAAACGGGTGGTCATGGTGATTGTCGGCATCAACATGAAATCATGGATACTTGTGGTTGTCATGCCTTACCTGGTGAGTGTCATATTGTGGCGGATGGAGTCGCGGCTGTGCGCAAAGCTACGCGTGAAGTTTTACGACGTGGTGCGCATCAAATTAAAATTGCGACTTCAGGTGGGGTTATCACCGAGCGCAACTCAGTGCATGCTGCGGCATTTTCTCCTGAAGAAGTAAAAGCCATTGTCGAAGAAGCGGCAGATGGTGAATCTTATGTGATGGCACATGCGCATGGTCATGAAGGGATCCGTCGTGCTGTTGAAAATGGTGTGCGCAGTATTGAGCATTGTAGTTATCTTACCGAAGAGTTGGCGGAACTAATGAAAGTGCATGGTACTTACATGATGCCGACTGTTTTTATCGCACGCGAGTTAACATTGGATAAATCATTACCGGAAGCTGTGCGAGTTAAAGGCCAGGCTGTGACGGAAGCCATGTTGCGCTCAATTGAGTTAGGTCGTAAATATCATTTGAAAATTGGTTTTGGCTCCGATGCCTTTGGTGAACCAATACCTCGTCATGCTGAAGAGTTTTTAATCCGCGCTAAAGTAGAAGATCCTTATGAGGTGATTATTGCGGCGACAGCGACTAACGCTGAAATGATGCAACAAACAGATAAGCTAGGTGTGATAAAAGAAAATGCTTTTGCGGATTTAATTATTGTTGATGGTGATCCACTGAAAGATATCAGTTTGCTGGCTGATCCTAAAGGTATACCTATTACTCTCGTTATTAAGGATGGAAAAATTGTTAAAAACTAAAGAACGCTGCCCTTGGGCTGAAAGTGACTCGGTATTTCATGAGTATCATGATACGGAATGGGGGGTGCCAGAATACGCCTCGAGAAAAATGTTTGAGTTTCTATGTTTGGAATTAATGCAGGCTGGTTTGAGTTGGCGGACGATTTTATTAAAACGTGAGTCGATGCAAAAAGCTTTTGCTCAGTTCGAGCCGAAAAAAATTGCTCGGTTCTCTGAAGCTAAAGTTGAAAAATTATTATTGAATCCTGGAATTATCCGCAATCGGTTGAAGGTAAATGCGATTGTTAACAATGCTAAGCATTATTTGCAGCTGGAAAAACAGGGGAGTAACTTTTCGGATTTTATTTGGAAATTAACAGATGGCAAGCTGATTGTGAATCGGTGGAAGAAGCAAGAGCAGGCTCCTTCTAGTACAGGTTTGTCAGATGAGATGAGTAAAATGTTAAAGGCATATGGGTTTCGGTTTATTGGAACTACGATTTGTTATTCTTTTATGCAGGCTATTGGGATGATGGATGATCATGTGCTGAGTTGTTGGCGTAGAGAAACTGACTAATGATTATTCAAAAATTGTGGCATCTAGAAACTATAAAACTAAAACAAAGATAAATCATTATTTGGTTTTACTATACCAAAGGGCCGCGACAATACCCCAGAGATAATTAAAACCAATATTACTCCAAAAAGTAGTCCAACCTGCATGCACTGCAAAAAAGCCAGCACCAGATAGTGGCATTAGAACAATGAAGTTAAATAGAATTACCGTAATACTTAATATACTGCCGCGAATGAACCAACGTTTTTGTAAAATCGGTAACGCTAATAATAATGCCCAAATACCGCCCCAAATTAATAGACGATAAATATTGGCTTTCATATCTTCCATGCGAGAGGGTATGACACGAATGATAGTGGCGGCAATAAGTAAAGCAATAGAGCCAGTAATCCCGGAGCTAAAGGCAAGTGATAGGTTACGTAAATATTTCATCGCTGATCCTGTTAATAAAATTACATCAACTTTTTCTTTAACAAATCGTTAACTTGCGCAGGGTTAGCTTTGCCTTTAGATTCTTTCATTACTTGGCCTACAAAGAATCCAAATAATTTATCTTTGCCTGAGCGGTATTGTTCTAGTTGATTTGGATTGTTGGTGATAACGGCATCGACAATCGCTTCAATAGCACTGCTGTCGGTGACTTGTTTTAAGCCTTGTTGTTCGATAATGGTGTCGGCATTTTCTTTGCTATCCCACATGTGCTCGAATACGGTCTTGGCGATTTTACCTGAGATAGTATTGTCGGTGATGCGATCTAATAGTTGCGCTAAGGCTTTGGCAGAGATTGGCGAGTTGCTGATATCAACATCATTTTTATTTAAGGCTGCCGACAACTCGCCCATAACCCAGTTGGCTGCTAATTTAGCGGGTGCTTGAGTTTCTTGGGTGACGGATTCAAAATAGACAGCCATGTCTTGGTTAGCGACAATGATGCTTGAATCGTAGGCACTTAAGCCAAAGTCATTAATGAAACGTTGTTTCTTTTGTTGTGGTAATTCTGGCAAGCCATCACGTACAGCGTTAATATAACTGTCATCAATTTCGACCGGTAATAAGTCTGGGCAGGGGAAGTAACGATAATCATTGGCCTCTACTTTAAGACGCATTGAACGTGTTTCATGCTTGTCGGCATCATATAAGCGGGTTTCTTGAATAACGGTACCGCCGTCTTCGATCAATTCTATTTGGCGTTCAACCTCTAAGTTAATCGCACGTTCAACGAAACGGAATGAGTTAATGTTTTTTAACTCGGCACGTGTACCTAATTCTTTTTGACCAACTGGGCGAACTGAGACATTAGCGTCGCAGCGAAATGAACCTTCTTGCATATTACCATCGCAAATACCAAGATAGCGGACGAGAGTATGTAAAGTTTTTAAATAGGCGACAGCTTCCTTTGCATTGCACATGTCTGGTTCAGAAACTATTTCCAATAGTGGTGTGCCGGCACGGTTAAGATCAATTCCGGTACAACCTTGAAAATCTTCATGTAATGATTTTCCTGCATCTTCTTCTAAATGTGCGCGAGTCACGCCGATAGTTTTTACAGTGCCATCTTCTAAAGTGATTTCTAATTCACCTTCGCCGACAATCGGTAAATCCATTTGGCTAATTTGATAACCTTTGGGTAAGTCAGGGTAAAAATAGTTCTTACGGGCAAACACTGAGCGTTTGTTAACCTGAGCACCTATGGCAACACCAAAGCTCACGGCTTTTTGTAAAGCTTCTTTGTTAAAAACGGGTAGGGTCCCTGGCATCGCTAAATCAACAGCAGAAGCTTGTGTATTTGGTGCGGCACCATAAGCTGTGGCAGAGCCTGAAAATATTTTTGTTTTTGTGGTTAGTTGTGCGTGGACCTCTAAACCAATGACTGTTTCCCATTGCATATTTCTTTACCTGTCTTGAAATTATTATTGACTCGCAACGCGAGTGCCTTTTTGTTCTCTAAAAAGTTAAAGAGAGTAAATTTGTATACTCTATTTAACTGCTAATTTTTTATGCCAATCCGTCACTTGCTGATAATGATGAGCTAGGCTTAATAATTTTCCGCTCGAAAAATAGTTACCAATTAGTTGATGTCCAATCGGCAAGCCATCAATAAAGCCGGCAGGTGCTGATAGAGCGGGTAAACCCGCTAAATTCACACCAGCTGTATATAAATCGGATAAATACATTTCAATTGGGTCATTAGATTTTCCGCCAATTTTAAAAGCGGTACTAGGTACCGCAGGACTTAGAATGACGTCCACTTCAGAAAATACTTTTTTAAAGTCATCGCTGATGAGTTGGCGTATTTGTTGTGCTTTAACATAAAAGGCATCGTAGCAGCCGGTGGATAAAACATGCGTGCCAATCATCATGCGGCGTTTTACTTCAGGGCCAAAACCTTCACCACGAGTACGTTCATAAAGATCATTCAGGTCTTTCGGATCAGTGCAGCGATAACCATAACGCACACCATCGAAACGTGATAAGTTTGAAGAAGCTTCAGCAGGAGCAACAACGTAATAAGCTGGAATGGATAAATTAATATTGGGTAATGAAACTTCAACTAATTCACAACCTAACTTTTCGTATTCTTTAGCCGCTGCTTCAATTCTTGCCGCAACCTCTGGATTTAAATCATTGGTAAAAAACTCTTTTGGCAAACCAATTTTCATACCTTTAATATGATTATTTAATTGGCCAATATAATTGGGTACTTCTTCTTCAAGGCTGGTTGAGTCGCGTTTGTCGAAGCCGGCCATAGACTGTAATAGCAGAGCGCAATCTTCCGCAGTGCGTGCCATTGGGCCTGCTTGATCTAGGCTTGAGGCAAAAGCAATCATGCCATAGCGTGATACACGACCGTATGTTGGTTTTAAACCGGTTAAGTTACAATAAGAAGCCGGTTGGCGAATTGAGCCACCGGTATCTGTGCCTGTTGCACCAGGTGCTAAGCATGCAGCAACTGCAGCAGCAGCACCGCCTGATGAACCACCAGGAACACGTTCATTGTCCCAAGGGTTTTTAACGCTATTATAAAAGCTAGTTTCGTTTGACGAACCCATGGCAAATTCATCCATGTTAGTTTTGCCTACCATGACAGCTCCATTAGCATTGAATTTTTCAATAACAGCAGCATCGTAGGGGGCAATAAAGTTCTCTAACATTTTTGAACCACAAGTTGTCAGTACACCATCGGTACAAAAAATATCTTTTTGTGCCAGCGGAATACCGGTTAATGCGTCAGCGTTACCACTAGCACGACGTTCGTCAGCGGCTTTAGCTTGCTGTAATGCTTGCTCATCTGTAACTGTGATAAACGCATTATATTGGTTATTATGTTCGGCAATACGTTTTAAAAAGTGTTCAGTTAATTCAACACTTGAATATTTTTTGTTTTCTAGATCTTTGCTTAATTCAGCGATTGTTTTTGTATGCATGCTTATCTCTTACTCAATAACTTGTGGAACTAAATACAAGCCAGCTTCAACTTGTGGGGCGATTTTTTGGAATTTAGCGCGTTCATCGTGCTCGGTGACATCGTCGGCACGTAAACGTTGCGTGCAGTTTAATGGATGCGCCATTGGGGTGACACCATCAGTGTTCACTTTGTCCATATTAGCGATAAGATCTAATGTCGTTGAGATTTCAGCCGCATATTTCTCGACCTCTTGGTCTTTGATTTCTAAACGTGCGAGATGGGCGATTTTTTGGATGTCTTGTTTCGTTAGGGACATGGTGCTTACCTTGTTTAATTATTTCTAAAATTGAACCAGGTATTATACAGATTTTGAGTTAGGTTTGCACGTTGATTTGAAAGGTAAGGGTAAAGTAAAGTGTTTGCTTGTCGGCAAAGTGACTATCGAAGCCTGTAGCTTTGATAGTCATTATGTAGAGGGGCTTGTTATTGATCTTGCTCTACATTGCTAAAAGAGCTATTCCAGAACTCTTCAAATATAGAGAGGTCAAGGCTAGGTACTTGATAACGCTTTTGTCGCATTAAACTGACAACGTCACTATCTTTTGATTTTGCAGTTATGTAGTTATTGCCTGCTGCCACAAATGGATTTGCATCAAATTTATTTGATAATCTTCCCCCATAAAAGTGGACACCAATTTGTTAAACTATGAAAAACAAAGAGGTGACATATGTCAAAAAACGCAAGAAAATATACGGCAGAATATAAAGCTGAAGCACTGAAGCTAGCGCTAAGCTCAAGCTCGGTT